>JBMTCI010000104.1:0-4607 GCA_049430745.1 Luteolibacter sp.
CGACGAGGTGCGGGCCTTGCTTGAGCAAACACCCGGCGTCGAAGAAGTGCGCGTGCCGCAAGAGACTTGGGGCGCGGGCATTGCCAGCGAGCGGGCAGGGGATTTCATCGCGGTCGCCGCGCCCGACTCGTGGTTCACTTATTATTTTTGGAATGATGAAAAGCTCGCGCCCGACTACGCGCGCACCATCGACATCCACCGCAAGCCCGGCTACGACCCCTGCGAACTTTTCATCGACCCAAAACTGTTCTTTCCGAAACTCAAAATCGCGGGATTTCTTCTGAAGAAAAAACTCGGTCTGCGCGGCCTGCTCGATGTGATCCCGCTCGACGCCGAATGCGTGAAAGGTTCGCACGGGCGCGACCAGGTCCCTGCCAACGAGCGCCCGATCCTGATGGGCGCAGGCTCCGTCATCGCGTGCGCACAGGACATCCATCGGGTCATCATCGATGCCGTTAAAAGCGCGTAGCCTGCTACGGGCGAAATGGGGCGGCCGAAATTGCCCGCAATTTTATCATTTCACACGCGGCGTGATCGTGCTTGAATGCCTTAATGACCCTTGCCAGCAAAATTACGGTCGGTCGGATTTTCATGATCCCGGTGTTTGCGGCGCTCGCCTGGAGCTATGGTCAATCCACTCGCGACGGCGCGGCCGACGAGTCACTGCGCTGGTGGGCACTCGCGGTTTTCATCATCGCGGCAAGCAGCGACGGCGTCGATGGCTGGGTCGCGCGACGCTTCAATCAGAAATCCGACTTCGGTGCCTTCATCGATCCGATCGCTGACAAAGGCCTGATGCTGACCGGTGTGTTGGTGGCCTGCCTGTTTGATTGGGGCGCGGTCGGGTGGCGCTTGCCGTTCTGGTTTGTCGCGTTGGTTTTTTTGCGCGAAGCGGTGATCCTCGGTGGCATCGCCGCGCTTTGGTCAAGACACCGTCATGTGACGATGGATCCGCATTGGAGCAGCAAGCTTTGCACGGTCTTGCAAATGTTTGCGCTCGGCTGGGTGATGCTGCGGGTGCCCTTGTTTCCGCCGGCTCTTGCTTGTGTTCCCGCTGCGCTGCTGACCGTGTGGTCGGGCATCGAATACTTCGGCCGCGGCCTTCGTATCCTGAGGGGCGTTGAAAGGGTTCACTGAGCCGTCGGCACCACCCAGATGTTGCGATACTGAATCGCGTTGCTGTGATCCTGCAACCTGAGCGGCGCCTCATCGCGAACTTCGTTAAGGCGCTGATCAAACGCGTGGGCGGTCGCGTGGGGGATCGGCTCATCGCGATGAATCACCACACCATTGAAACGCACCGTGATGCGCGGCGGTGAAATTTTTTCGCCGTTTTTCCACACGGCGGCGGTGTAATCGATGTCGTAGGTTTGCCACTCCATCGGTGGCCTAGAGGCGTTGACCTTTGGCGGTGCTGTTTTGTATAGCGCGCCGCATTCATTCCAGAGTCCCTGCATGCCGTACGAGTTGAGCACTTGCACCTCATAACAATCCTGCAGGAAAAACCCGCTGTTGCCGCGGGCTTGTCCAGCCAAGCCTGGCTCGACGGGGTAACGAAACTCAAGGTGCACGCGGCAGCTGCCAAACTTTCGCTTGGTGACGATGTTGCCGCCGATTTTTTGCGCGCGCTCTTCGTCATTCTTTGCGCTGCGTACTTCCATCGCGCCATTTTCGAGTAGATGCCAACTTACCGCGCCACCATCCGGACGCTGCCATTCGTCAAAATTTTTTCCATCAAACAAAACGATCGCGCCGGCCGGAGCTTTTGCTCCGAGGCTTGGTGATGAACGCACCACGCGCTTGAGCTCGAAGCGCGCTTCGCCGCCGTGACCGCTGCCCTTTCCGCGCATGCCATCCTTGGAAACCTCGCCATGCCATCCGTCACCCTCAAAGCGAATCACTCCATCGATCAAGCGTCCATTGCCTTCAAAGTAAGTGTCGGCGCGCGCGTCGTGCTGTTGGAAAAAGCGGATGAAATATTCTCCCTCGCGGACATTGATGACCTGCGCGGCGAGCGGTTTGTTGATGTCGAAATAATGCCTCTCAGGCGCGTCAATCCATTGGCCTTCGTAATCACCCATCAATGACAGGTCGGCATCGGCGACTTGCGTCCAATCGGGTGAACGACCTTCGGCCGCGAGGTTGACCGTGGAAATGAATGCACTCATGGCAAGGACGCGAATGATGAAACTGAATGAGCCGCTCACGATTTTTTCTCGGCTATTCCCGAAGAAATGGCAAGCGGTCAGTGATGGCGAAGCAGGCGATCAAGCCTCCTTGCGACGGTAGAACAGCAACTTTGGTTCGCCATCCGTCGTGTAGACATCGCTGAGGTCCGCCATGCGCATCAGGATCCATGGCTGAGCGAAGTTCACTCCGTTTTTCGTAAAGCAGATGTCATCCGCGATGTAGACGGCAGAGTGAATCACCTGGCCTGCCTGATTGGTGATGAAGATCAGATCGCCGTAGCGCGAGGGTTGGCCGATCGGGAAATACTGCTCCTTGATGTGCTGACTGGCAAACGCGCTTTCCCGAAGTCGGTTGTCGGGTGTAGCGTTAAAAAAGTTCAACGCCGACCAATGACAATCGCCCGCGGTTTCCTCGGCCTGATCGGATTGGGGAAAGGTGTAAAGCCGCTCGCGTGCGAAGGGCGGCAGCAAGTAGAGCAAGCTCATGGTGCCACCTTCGGGTTCCTTGCGCAAAGACTCCATGAGTGGGCGCAGATCCTTGCTGTTTACGCCCGGGATGTTGCCCCAGTATCCGAGCAAGGCATCGATGTTGGAATCATTGTTCACCTTCAAGCGCGCAAGAACGCCACGCTGGGAGGTGAGCACGCGCAACAATCGCTGACGCTCGGACGCATCCGTCAGCCCTCGCAGAACAATCTCTGGGTCACTGAAGTAGAAATGCCCCGCGCGTTCGTACATTAGTTTTTTGATCTGGTCCCGCGCGGTGGGAGAAATGCCGCCCATTTCAAGCAGGTCATCGAGCCTTGATGGCACGAAGTGATAGGCATTCACCATGTAGCGGTTCTCTGGCCATTGCGCCAGGTACGAATAAAGTTTGCTGCGTCCGCTCGACGAAAGTGCCATCACCGCTTCGTCGGTCGGCATGACGATCAAGGCTGTGGCATTGCTCTGCACGCGGTTTGCTTGCAGCGAGGCACTGATCAAACTCTCGCTCAATCCGCACTCCGCCAGCAACGCGCGCACGCGATCGATTCCAACGCCATTGAAGGTCCAGCGGGTCTGGCGATTGGTGGTGACTTCAAAAGAAACATACTCATCAGGTTGTTCGATCTCGATGTCCTGAATCACCAACTCGCCCCATGGCATGTTTTTCTTGCTAGGCGCGTTTGTTTCGGCAGGCGCACTTGCGGAGGCGATTGGTTTTTCCGAATTCGAATTCCCACTCCACCTGCCCAGTAGCCCGCCTGCCGTCATGAGGCTGATGCACAATATGGACAATCCCGTGGGCGTGAAACGAATCACTGATCCGTAAGGTTGAGGTGAAGCGTCCGGTGCAGGATTCATCAAGGGGCATTAGGCGCGCAACAACCGTTTGTCTAGCAAAGCTTCATTGAATTTGTTTCGAAACGCGATCGCTTGCAGGCTTTGGTATTCGGCTTGCATCAATTTGATTGAAATCGCTTCGCGTTTCTGCAAGCAGCTTACTGGAACTTGTTGAACCTAGAGCGTGACAGCCGATCGGTTTGATTTCAATTTTACCACCAACCAAACAACTCATGAGCACCGAATTTTTTCCCGGCATTCCAAAGATCACTTACGAGGGACCCAAATCGAAAAATCCCTTCGCCTTCAAACACTACAATCCCGACGAGCTCATCGAGGGCAAGTCGATGCGCGATCACCTGCGCTTTGCGGCGGCCTATTGGCATGTGATGCGCAATTCGCTCGCCGATCCCTTTGGCGGCGGCACTGCGTTGATGCCATGGGACGATGGATCCAATTCTGTCGCCAATGCGCAAAAACGCGTGCGTGTCTTTTTCGAATTCCTCGAAAAAATCGACATCGATTTCTACTGCTTTCACGACCGTGATGTAGCGCCCGAGCTCGACACGCTCGCCGAGTCGAATGCCGCGCTCGATGCGGTCGCGGTCACGCTCGCCGAGGAACAACAGCGCACCGGCAAAAAACTTCTTTGGGGTACTGCGTGCCTCTTCGCACATCCTCGCTATGCCCAAGGTGCCGCGACTTCGCCCAATCTGTCTGTTTACGCCCACGCAGCCGCGCAGGTGAAGAAAGCCATAGCGGTCACCAAGCAACTCGGCGGGGGAGGGTATGTCTTTTGGGGCGGACGCGAAGGTTATGCCTCACTTTGGAACACCGACATGAAGCACGAGCTCGATCAGCTCGCCGCCTTCTTCCACATGGCGGTGGCATGGAAAAAAGAAATCGGCTTCGACGGTCCGTTCTGGATCGAACCGAAACCCCGCGAGCCCTCCACGCATCAATACGATTCGGACGCGGCTGCCTGCCTCAATTTCCTTCGCGAGTACGGCCTGCTCGACGAGTTCGCGCTCAACATCGAGACCAACCACGCCACCCTCGCCGGCCACACGATGCGCCACGAGCTCACTGTTGCCG
>JBMTCI010000105.1:0-4581 GCA_049430745.1 Luteolibacter sp.
TTTCACAAATGGACGCCTGCCGAAATGCTCGTGGTCTACGACGACGCCGCCCTCCCGCTCGGCGCCCTCCGCTTCCGCGAAAAAGGCTCGGCCGGCGGCCACAATGGCATCAAGTCGCTCATCGAGCACCTCGGCACCCAGGAATTTCCCCGACTCAAGGTCGGCATCGGCGCCAGTCAGCCCGACAACATGGTCGGTCATGTGCTTGGAAAATTTACTCTCGACGAGCAATCCGAACTGCAAAACACGCTTGCAATGGCCACCAAAGCTGTGCAGCTTGCGCGCTCCCAAGGTCTCGCCACCGCGGCGAACCGCTTCAACCAGTCCAAGCCAACCCCACCTCCCCATGAGCCGCAAGTACCAGGGCCTGATCGTCCTTAATACCAAGTCCCTCGAAGGCAGCGTCGACGACCTCGTGACCTCGATCTCGAAAGAAATCGAAGCCGAAGGCGTCAAACTCGACAAAATCAGCCAGCTCGGCCGCCGCCAGTTTGCCTACGAATCCCGCCACCTCGAGTCTGGCCACTATGTGAATTACTCCTTCACTGGCCAGCCTGAAGCGATCAGCAAAATCCAAAGCCGTCTGAGCCTGAACACCAGCGTGCACCTGCAATACTTCCAGCGCATCGCCTGATCCCTCCCTCGAAAAATTGTTCTCTTGAACAATTTCCACTTGCCTTCTCCCACGCCATCGCAAACCCTGTCCTTATTATGGCAAATTTGAACAAAGTCATGCTCATCGGGAACCTCACCCGTGATCCCGAACTCCGCCACACCCCACGCGGCACGGCGGTCGCCGAGCTCGGCCTCGCGATCAACCGCACCTGGACCGACGAGCAAAAAGGCAAGCAGGAGGAAACCACCTTTGTCGACGTCACCCTCTGGGGTCGTCAGGCAGAAACCGTTCAGCAATACCTCACCAAAGGCAGCCCGATCTACATCGAAGGCCGCTTGAATCTCGACACCTGGGACGACAAGACCACGGGTCAAAAGCGCAGCAAGCTCAAGGTGATCGGCGAATCGTTCCAATTCCTCTCCGGCGGAAACAAAGGCGGCGGCTCCGCTCCCCGCGGTTCCTCCGATCGCCCAGGTCAGGCCGCCGGCGCCTCCGCTGCCCCTGCCGACGACTTCCAGGAAGAGGACGACATCCCGTTCTGATCGGCTTGGGCAATACTTGCCTGATCCCCCTCGCTGGAAATTTTCCATTGCCAAGACGGCGAAAACCCGCGAAATTCGCGGCGTTGGACCTACTGGGCTCTGCGCCTTGCTGAAACATCAGCGGCAATTGTCAGCCTGTTTTCCATCTTCATTTCTCGGATCCAATCCGCACCTGTGGTGACGCCGATCCGATTGATGCGCAGGATCGCAAACCTGCAATCTCCCATGCCAAGGCATGGGTGACTACCGCCTCAAAGGCACTCCCCCAACCTCATCCATTTCATCATCCCCCATGGCCGGTCACAACAAGTGGTCCAAGGTCAAACACATCAAGGCCAGAGTCGACGCCATCAAAGGCAGGGTCTTCAGCAAGTGCGCGCATGAAATCGCACTCGCCGCCCGCGCCGGTGGCAGCGACCCAGCCGCCAACGCCCGACTCCGCACCGCCATCGAAAATGCGAAAGCCGTCTCCATGCCCAAGGACAACATCGAACGCGCCATCAAAAAAGGCAGCGGCGAACTCGGTGGCGATGGCATCCAGGAAGTCACCTACGAAGGCTATGGCCCCTGCGGCATCGCCTTCATCATCGAAATGGCCACCGACAATCTCAACCGCTCGGCCGCTGACATCCGCTCGATCTTTTCCAAAGCCGGCGGCAGCGTCGCCACTCCCGGCAGCGTCGCCTTTCAATTCGACCGCAAAGGCGAAATCCGCATCCCGATGCAAGCGATCGACGAGGCTGATCTCATGGAACTCGCGATCGAATCCGGTGCCGACGATGTGCAAAACGATGGCGAGGAGCACCTCATCCTCACCGCTCCCAACGAACTCGGCACGGTTGCCAATGCCCTGCGCGCCGCCAAGCTCACACCCACTTCGGAAAAACTCGTTTCCATCCCACAGAACCCAAGCGTGGTTGGCGACATTGATACGGCACGCCGCGTCATCAAGCTCCACGACCAACTCGACGACTATGCCGACACGCTGAATGTCTTCACCAACTTCGAAGTCGCCGACGAAATCCTCGATCAACTCACTCACTAAACCCACCCAAGCCCCTTTCCCATTTCCCCACAGATGAGCAAAAAGCAATCTGACGAAACCCCGGCGCCCGCCCGCAAACGCGCGGTGAAAAAAACCGCGACCAAGACGGCCAAAAGCAAAGCCGCCGCGGAACTTGATGCCGTCGCCGCCGATGCGCCCGCACCCAAAAAACGCGCGGTTCGCAAAAAAGCCGAAGCGGTTGAGACCCCTGTCGTGGCCACTCCCGCGCCAAGTCCCGCTCCAGAACCACCAAGCGCCAACGAAGAACCCCGCAAAATCGGACGCGTGCCGGGTGGCGGACGCGTGATCGCCGCGCGACCAAGTTCCGATCAACCCGAGCAAGCAAGCCCCGCGCCGCACGATCGTCAGGCCCCACAGCCAAGCGCCGATGGTCAAGCGCGCGAAAGCCGCAGCAAGCGTCGCCGCGAAAAACGCAAACGCCGCAACGGACAATTTCACAAAGGCGATGGCCCGCACGGCGAACAGGAAGCGCGCCACGGAGAATTCGAAGAACGCCGCCAATTCACGCTCAGCGGACCTAAGATCGCGGTCGATGGCATGCTCGAACTCGCGCCGAAAGGTTTCGGTTTCCTGCGTGTGGCCCACAAAAATTTCGAGCAAGCGCGCGACGATGTCTTTGTCTCGCCCGAGAGCATTCGCAAAAACAACCTGCGCGTTGGCCAGTGGATCCACGGCCACAGTCAGGAAGGACCACGCGGACCCCAACTCGTTGAGATCACCTCCATCAACGGCGTGCCACCCGAGGAAGCCTCAAAGTTTCCACACTTCGATGAACTCAAAGCGGTCAACCCCGCCAAACGCATCAGCTTCGAAACGACGCCCGAACGCTTCACCACCCGCGTCGTCGACATCATGGCTCCGGTCGGACGCGGTCAACGCGGACTCATCGTTTCGCCACCACGCTCGGGCAAAACCACGCTCCTCTTGCACATGGCCGAAGCGGTGCGCGAAAAATACGACGAGGCGATTCACCTGATGGTTTTGCTCGTCGATGAACGCCCGGAAGAGGTCACCGAATTTCGCCGCGCGCTGCCTGGTGCAGAAATTTACGCAAGCTCCAACGACGAGCAACCGCGCAACCACTGCCGCATCGCCGAGCTCGCGATCGAACGCGCCAAACGCCTCGTCGAGGCAGGCAAGGATGTGTTCCTGCTCATGGATTCGATCACTCGACTCGCCCGCGCCTACAACAACACGATGAACAATCGCGGACGCGGCACCGGCTCCGGCGGCATCACGATCGGTGCGCTCGAAGTCCCACGCCGGCTCTTCGCCGCCGCCCGCAACACCCGCGGCGGAGGTTCGCTCACGATCCTCGCCACCGCGCTCATCCAAACAAACTCGCGCGCCGACGAGGCGATCTTCATGGAGTTCAAAGGCACCGGCAACATGGAGCTCGTCCTCGATCGCAAGATCGCGGAAAACTACATCTACCCAGCGGTTGATATTTTCAAATCCGGCACCCGCCGCGAAGAGCTCCTCATTCCCGAGCACATGCTCCACAAAATCCACCTCATCCGCCGCGGCCTCTCCGGCCACCGCCCGGTCGAGGCAATGGAGCGCCTGCTGTTCTTCCTCAAGAAGTTCCCCAACAATCCGCAAATGCTGCTCGAAATCAAAGGCTGAACCCACAAAAGACCGCAAAACCCTTCGTTTTAAGCGCCGCCGCTCGGATTCCGGCTTGACCGCTCCCAGCGAAAAGTTGAGCTTGGCACGCTTCATTCAAAGCTTTCGACACCCCTCCCATTTCCAGCCCCCCAGCCTCGGGCATCCACCCCCATTTCGTCCGACATCCATGTTCAAAAAACTTTTTTCCAGTCTCTTCTCCAGTGACATCGGCATCGACCTCGGCACCGCCAACACGCTCATCAATGTGAAGGACCACGGCATCGTGCTGCGCGAGCCATCGGTCGTCGCGGTGAAAGCCGGCACCAACGAAGTTCTCGCCGTCGGCGACGACGCCAAGCGCATGCTCGGCCGCACTCCCGGCAACATCGTCGCGATTCGCCCGCTCAAGGATGGTGTGATCGCCGACTTCGAAGTCACCGAAGCAATGCTTCGCCATTTCATCCGCAAGGTGAACAAAGGCCGCCGCTCAAATCCGCGCGTGCTCATCGCCATTCCCTCGGGCATCACCGAAGTTGAACGCCGCGCCGTGCGCGAATCCGCCGAGCACGCTGGCGCTCGCGAAGTTTATCTCATCGAAGAACCGATGGCTGCCGCGATCGGCGTCGGCCTTCCCGTCCAAGAAGCCTCCGGCAACATGATCGTTGACATCGGCGGCGGCACCACCGAAGTCGCGCTGATCTCACTCTCCGGCCTCGTCTATGCCCGCAGCGTCCGCACCGCGGGCGATG
>JBMTCI010000106.1:0-4581 GCA_049430745.1 Luteolibacter sp.
AGCGTGGTGATCGACTTGCGAACGAAATTCGCGAGCACATTGAGTCGACCGCGATGCGACATGCCCATTTCGATTTCGCGCACGCCGTTCGAAGGACAGGCTTCGAGGATCGCATTGAGGAGGATCATCGCGCCTTCACCGCCTTCGTTCGAAAAGCGTTTTTCACCGAGGAATCGTTTGCCGAGAAAGTGTTCGAAAATTTCCGCCTCGAGCACCCATTGCAGCGCCTTCTTGCGGCGCTCGCTTGAGTTTTCGTTTTGAATCGCGTGTTGCTCGATGCGCTCGCGGACCCAATGGCGGATCGGCGTGTGGTGGATGTGCATGAACTCGAAGCCGATCTTGCCCGAGTAGGTGGCTTCCAGCGCGGCGATCATGTCGCGCAGTTTCATTTTTTCGCCGTGGCGGAAATAGGCGTTCCATGCGACTCGGTCGAGGTCAGCCTCGGACAAGCCAAACTGATCGAGCGCAAGGCGCGGGTTGCGCTCGGGTTGGTCTTCGAGCGGGTTGATGTGTGCCTGCGTGTGACCCAGCGTGCGGTAGTTGTAAATCAGCGCGACGACCTTGCCAAAGAAGGCGAGATCCGAGTCCGATGCCTGGGTGGTGCCGACGCTTGGGGCGACAGCGCTTTCCTCATGCTCGCGTGGTGGTTGCGCGGTACCGAGCTCGAAGCCCTCAAAAAAGGCCGCCCATGTTTCACCAACCGATTTCGGATCAGCGCACCACTGCGAATACTGGGCCTCAAGCAAATCCGCATTCTGCCGCACCGAAACCGTCGAGTTCATTGGGGTATTTGGAAAATATGAGGCGGGCTTGCGAATTTCCCGCTTGGCCCGCCGCGCGCGGCCATTCAATAAGGGGCGCGCCCGATGGAGTCAACCGCACAACCGCGTGATTCCTTGGAATTTCCCAGCCTGACGGCACAATGATCCAGGTCAATCAGCTCACCAAACGATACGCCCGCCACGAAGCGGTGCGAGGCATCGACTTTTCGGTCGAGCGCGGGGAAATCGTCGGTTTTCTCGGGCCCAACGGCGCGGGCAAGACCACCACGCTGCGCATGCTTACCGGTTATTTGCCACCGACCTCGGGCACTGCGACAGTCGCCGGATTCGATGTCTTTCACGATTCGATCGAGGCCCGCAAGCGCATCGGCTACATGCAGGAAAATGTGCCGCTCTACGACGACATGCGGGTGCGCGAGTACCTGCGTTTTCGTGCGGGGATCAAAGGCCTCGAGGGTAAGGAGTTGCGTCACCGCGTGGGTGAGGTGATCGAGCTCTGCGGGCTGCAGTCGGTGCGCCGCAAAATGATCAAGACGCTCTCCAAAGGATTCCGCCAGCGCGTGGGCCTTGCCGACGCGCTGGTGCACGATCCCGAATTGCTCATCCTCGACGAGCCGACCAACGGACTCGACCCCAATCAGATCCGCCAGATCCGCGAGTTGATCAAGCAACTCGGCAAGTCCCACACGGTCTTGCTCTCGACGCACATCCTTCACGAGGTCGAAATGACCTGCAACCGGGTTATCATCATCGATCAGGGAAAAATCAAAGCCGCCGACACGCCCGAAAATCTCATCGGCCAAATGCGCGCGGCCGGCAAGGTGCAGATCGAACTGCGCTGTGATGCGGAACTCGCGACGGCGGGTCTCGGACGCCTCGATGGCGTCAAAAAGGTCACATCCGAGCCGATGGACGAGGGCTGGAATCGCTTCACGGTCTGGATTGATTCCGAAAGCGATGCACGCGAAGCGATGGCCAAGCTCGCCGCCGAAAGTTCATGGCCGATGCGCTCGCTCTTCCGCCATGTTGCGACCCTTGAGGATGTCTTTGTCGAGCTGACGCGGAGGGATTGAGGAGCTTGCTAGACCTCTCGCTTCGGGCGATTTGACCCATATTTGCTTGACCCATGGTCGGGGCGGGGCTTGATTTCTCTGCCGCTAGTGCGAATGAGTCTCAATAACAAAAGTTTCTCTCAGCTTTCCGCTGCATTAGCCGTGGGCGCCCAAGGCTTTGGAAAATCGGCGGGGCAGGATCGCTTGCGGGCTTTCCATGTCCTGCGATCGATGATTCCCTTTGCGGCCCCAAAATCGCCGACCTCGATGCGTTCGCTGACTCACGCCCTCAACATCGGCACGCTTGCCCTTTGGATGAGCGTGGCGGGCTTTGGTTCGCTCGGGGCCATGTTGGGCAAGGCGGCTTATGTGCCGGTTGTCACGAATGAGTCGGGCATCGACTTGGTGCACACGCTCGAAGTCGAGTCGGTCGAGTTGGCTGATACCTTGAGCGAGACAGCGGAAGATCTGGCATCATCCGAAACACTCGATCTGCCCGCGCCACCGGAGATGTTGCCTGCCTTTTCATCCGAGGCCTTGCCCGATGTGCCCGAGATGGCACTTCCCGAAACAAAGAAAATTTCCATCGCGATCAACAAGCCCGTCAAAGCCGCAAGCAAAGCATCGGAAAAAAATCAAAAAACTTCAGCCGTCGCTGGCAATCCATCGGCGAGTGGTGCAGCGACAATGTCGAATGCCGCGCGTTTGGCAGCAGGTCGCATGCCCGCACCGCGCTACCCATTAGAGGCTCGCAACAAAGGTCAGACCGGCACGGTGCTGATTGAGTTCACCGTCGATCCGAGTGGACGCGTGAGCTCGGCGCATGTCGCTGCGCCATGTCCATGGTCCTTGCTCAATCAAGAGGCATTGCGTGCGGTGAAAAATTGGAAATTTCCTCCGGGCAGCGCGATGACCTACAAGAAACCCATCGTGTTCAAACTTCAGAATTCCTGATTCATGATCGCAAACATCGTTATTGAAACATTCATCGAAGGCGGCTGGGTGATGTGGCCGATTCTCGCCACCTTCTTACTCGCGCTGTGCGCGATTTTGGATCGCGTGCATTGGTGGATGCGGTTTCGTGCGAGCTTGCGTCCAGTTGATCAAGAAAATGCGCGCGAGGCGGTGGGCACGGGTGATTTCGCGCAGGCGTGGAAACTCGCCGATGGTTCATGCGATCCATACCTTCGCAACTTGGCCGAGGGCATCGGCCACGCGCGCACTTCGATGCTCGCTGCGATGCAGCTTGATGCCACGCATCTGATCGAAAAATCCGAGGCGCGCATGTGGGTGATCAGCACGCTCATCACGCTGGCGCCGCTGTTGGGTTTGCTCGGCACGGTGGTCGGCATCATGGGATCATTTTCATTCGTGGGTGATGAATCGCTCGCGCCATCAAAAGTTTCCGGCGGCATCGCCGAGGCGCTGATCGCCACCGCTTGCGGTATCGGCATCGCGATCCTTTGTCTGCTGCCGTACAACTTTTTTCGCAAGCGTGTGTCATCGCTGCGCGGATCACTCGAGCGCTGGATCAATCACAGCGAACTGTTGGTTCAGTCCGCCAAGGAACATGGTCACGACCTTGAAAAATTTTCCCCGAACCAATCCGCACGCTGATGCCGGTAAAGCTCCAATCGCAGAGTGGTGATGACGAGGGCGACGAGGCCCGCATTGAGATCATTCCGCTCATCGACATCATGTTTTTCCTGCTCGCCGCGTTCATGCTGGTGAGCCTGAGCATGACCCATGTGAAGCGGGTGCCGATCAACCTTCCCACTGCGTCGACCGCCCAGGAAGAAACGACCACGCCACCGATCCAGATCGCAATCGATGCCGAGGGCGTGACGACGTGGGACAGCAAAGTCGTAACGATTTCTGAAATCACTGAGCGATTAAAAGCAGCGGTCGCTGGTGGTGAAACACGCGTGATGATTTCGGCAGATGCCGAAACGCGTCATCGTCAGGTCGTCGGTGTGCTCGATGCGGTGAAGGCTGCGGGCGTGGAAAAAGTCGGCATTGAAACGCGCGGCGCGAAAAACTGATTATCCATGAACGCGCGCACTCTCACATGGATCAACGCCATCGGTTGCTTGGCGCTTGTCGCATTGATTGTCGTGCAGTGGCGCGGGCAATATGTGGCGGATCGTGAGTTGGCGGGCTTGAGAGTCTCGCTGGCCGAGGTCACGGCCAAAGCCTCGGAGGAAACTGCGCGCTGCGCGGCATTGGAGCGCGACCTCCAAGTGCTCAAAGAGGCGGCCGAGCAATCGGGCAAAGCGGTCGAGTCGGGCAAGTCGGCGTCGATGACCAAGGACGCGCGCATTGCCGAACTTGAGTTGGCGCTCAAGCGGGCAGGTGGTGATGTCGACAAATGGCAGTCTGCCATCGTGCAGCGCGACGAGCGTATCCGCAAGCTTGAGGGCGAGTTGAGCGAGGCGCGGCGCAGGCTCAACGAAGCTGTGGCCAAGCTCAAGGCGGCGGGTGCGCGCTGAGTGTGGGATCAAAGTACTTGGCGCGTGGGTGCGCATGACGCAAGGTCCGTGCCGATCCGGATGAGCACGGTTTTGGAAACGATTGATGGCGGTACGCGATATCTGGAAAAACGCGGCATCGAGGACGCGCGCCGCAACATGCAGATCATGGTGGCGCATCAGTTGGCCTGCACGCGGATGCAACTTTACACGCAGTTTGATCGACCACTTGGCGAAAACGAACTCGCGCCCTTGCGCGAAATGCTCAAACGCCGTGGC
>JBMTCI010000107.1:0-4580 GCA_049430745.1 Luteolibacter sp.
CGAGCGTGCCATCCTTGAGGATGTCGACCTCGGTCCCTGCAAAGAGCCGGAAGTGGCTGTACTTGCGGTTGAGTTTGCGGATCTCCGCAACCTGCGCAGCAAGCCGTTCCTCGTCGAGGCCATTGGCTACAGCCATCGACTTTGAGTGATCGGCGATGCCAAGGTACTCAAGCCCCAGCTCCATCGCTTCTTCCGCCATTTCCTCAAGCGTGTGATGACCGTCCGACGCCGTGGTGTGGTTGTGAAATGTCCCGCGCAGACTTGCGAGTTCGATCAGGCGGGGCAATTTTCCCTCGGCCGCCGCCTCAATTTCCCCGCGGTTTTCCCGCAATTCGGGCTCGATGTACGACAAACCTAGCACCTTGTAGATATCCCTCTCGTCGTGAATGTCATCGGGAATCTCCGTCTTACGCGCCGCGCCTTCGACTGCCGTAAATCCATACTCGTTGAGCGAAAGACCCTTTTTCAGAGCTATCCCGCGCAACGCGACATTGTGTTCCTTCGATCCGCTGAAGTATTGAAGCGCGAATGGAAACTGTTTGTTCGACACCGCACGCAAATCGCACTGAATGCCATTCTTCAAACGCACCGATGCTTTCGTCTCACCGCACGCGATCACCGAATCAACCTCTGGCAAAGTCGTGAAGTCCTCGCACACGAGCTTCGGCTCTTTCGTCGCCACCAAAAAATCCAAGTCATGCACCAACTCCTTAGCCCGACGGAAAGAACCAGCTACCGCGACCAGCGAAATCTCCGGATGCAGTCGCAGGGTATCGAGAATTTCAGTTACCAAGGGCGTCACCGACCCCAACAAAAACGAGTCGGCAAATTTTTCCTTCAATGCGATCGCTTCAAGGATCGCCGCTTGGGTCTTCGCTCCAAATCCCGACAAAGCCGCCACCTTTCCAGCCTCGCACGCGGCCTTGAGGTCGGCAACACAGCCCACCCCAAGCTCGCGGTGCAGTGCCTTGACCTTCTTCGGGCCCAGTCCTTGCAAATCAAACAAGCCAAGCAAGCCCGCAGGAAATTCAGCGCGCAAATTCTGATGAAACTTCAGCGCACCCGTCGATGCCAACTCATGCAACTTGTCACGCAGTGCCTCGCCAATGCCCTTGATCCCCTCAAGCTCATTCTCCGCCGACAGTTTTACAATGTCTCCCTCATGTGCGAGCACCACCTCGGCGCCTTGACGATAGGCGCGCACCTTGAACGGATTCTCATCCTTGAGCTCAAGCAGGAGCGCGATCTCCTCAAGCACGGCAGCCATCTCCTCGCGAGTCATGCCCGCAATTTCGCCGCCACACGAAATCGGGTCAAGCCCGCGCCGTGAAGGAGATAATCAAACGCCCGCTTCTTCCTTCGGCTCGGGCCGATGGGTCTCGAAGTTGAGCTCCTCGCTGTCGGTCTTCTTGACGACGCTCACCGTGTCACCGGCTTTGACATCGCCACGCAGGATGGCCTCGGCGAGCGGATCTTCAAGGAAGCGCTCAACCGCGCGGCGCATCGGACGCGCACCGTATGACGGATCAAAGCCTTTCTCGGAGAGAAAATCACGAGCCTCAGAGGCCAGCACAAGCGCGACATTCTTTTCCTCGAGGCGCTTGACCAACTTGTCGACTTCGAGATCGACAATCTGGTTGAGATCGACCTTTTCGAGCATGTGGAAAACCACTTGTTCATCGAGACGGTTGAGGAACTCCGGTTTGAAGTATTTTTTCGCCTCTTCGAGGATCTTTTCCTTCATGCCTTGGAAGTCGGCTTCGTCCTCGTTCATCGCTCCGAAGCCAAGCGAGGTCTGACGCTTGATCGTCGATGCGCCGACATTCGAGGTCATGATGATGATCGTGTTGCGGAAGTCGATCTTGCGGCCGAGCGAATCGGTCACCGTGCCTTCTTCTAAAATCTGCAGGAGCAAATTCATCACATCCGGGTGGGCTTTTTCGACCTCGTCGAAGAGCACGACCGAATAGGGACGACGACGCACCGCCTCCGAAAGTTGTCCACCCTCCTCGTATCCGACATAGCCCGGAGGCGAACCGATGAGGCGGCTCGCGGTGAATTTCTCCATGTACTCGGACATGTCGATTTGGATCAGCGAATCGGGATCACCAAACATGAACTCCGCGAGATTGCGCGCGAGATAGGTTTTGCCAACGCCGGTGGGCCCGAGGAAAAGGAACGATCCGATCGGACGACGCGGATCCTTGAGGTCCGCACGCGAACGGCGCAAGGCCTTGGATATGGCGACCACGGCCTCGTTCTGACCGATCACGCGGCCCTTGAGCTCGTCCTCCATCTTGAGAAGTTTTTCGGTTTCCTTCTCTTCCATGCGACGCAGCGGCACACCGGTCCACTTCGAAACCACAGCCATGATGTCGTCATCGGTGACCGTCACGATTTTCTCTTCGGAACTAGCGCGCCATGACTTGAGTGTATCATCGAGCCTCTTCTTTGCGGTCTTTTCATCATCGCGAAGCGCAGCAGCGGTTTCGAAATTCTGCTCGGCGATGGCGGTGAGCTTGTCGCGGTTGATTTGCTCAATCTTTTCCTCGAGTTCCTTGATCTCGGGCGGACGCGTCATCGTGCCGATGCGGGCGCGAGCGCCTGCTTCATCGAGCACATCGATCGCCTTATCGGGAAGGAAACGCGCGGTGAGGTAGCGCGAGGTGAGCTTGACCGCTGCCTCGATCGCCTCAGGCGTGAACTTTGCCTTGTGGTGCGATTCGTATTTTTCCTGCAAACCTTCGAGAATGCGGATCGCGTCGGACACCGATGGTTCGTCGACCTTCACCTGTTGGAAACGGCGTTCGAGCGCGGTGTCCTTTTCGATGTGCTTGCGGTATTCATTGAGCGTGGTCGCGCCCACGCATTGCAATTCGGCACGACTGAGTGCGGGCTTGATGATGTTCGAGGCATCCATCGCGCCTTCGGCCGATCCCGCACCAACGATTGTGTGAAGCTCATCGATGAAAAGAATGATGTTCTTTACCTTGCGGATCTCATCCATCACCGCCTTGATGCGCTCCTCGAACTGACCGCGGTACTTCGTGCCGGCAACCATCAGCGCGAGGTCGAGCGTCACGACCTTTTTGTCGCGCAAAATTTCCGGCACATTGCCCGAGGCGATTTCTTGAGCGAGACCCTCGACGATGGCCGTCTTGCCTACGCCCGCCTCACCGATCAGCACCGGATTGTTCTTCGTGCGGCGGCAAAGAATTTGGATGACCCGCTCGATCTCGGCCTGACGCCCGATCACCGGATCGAGTCCGCCTTCCTTGGCAACCTTGGTGAGGTCGCGGCCAAACGCTTTGAGCGCAGGGGTCTTGGTCTTGCCTTCGCTCTCGGGACCCGCGGCTTGCACCTGACCTTCGTCTTCGAAAGGCCCCTCGCTGCCTTCGACATCATCATCGTCATCGTCGTCGTGATCCTCCGGCGAGAAATTTGGATCGATCTCAGCAAGGATTTCGTTGCGCGTGCGTTGGATATCAACATCGAGCCTGCGAAGAACGCGAGCAGCCACGCCTTCTCCCTCGCGCAGCAGACCGAGTAAAAGATGTTCGGTACCAACATACGAATGATTGAGCGCCTTGGCTTCTTTGTTCGCGAGCGCGAGAACTTTTTTCACGCGCGGTGTGTAGGGAATGTTGCCGGGCGATTTCTGAGGCGGACCCGATCCTACTTCTTTTTCCACCTCCATGCGCACGGTATCGAGCTCGAGGCCCATGCGCTCGAGCACATTCACCGCGACCCCTTGTCCGAGCTTGATAAGCCCCAGCAGCAAGTGCTCGGTGCCGACATAGGAATGGTTGAAGCGGTCTGCCTCCTTGCGGGCAAGGGCCAGTACCTGTTGGGCGCGTGGTGTGAAGTTGTTCATGGGTCCCCAGGGTTGTTGATATCAGAAGAAGTCTCGGATCGTTCGTTTGTAAAATGATTAAGCGGGGATTCGAGAGATTGCAAACGGGAGCGTACGATTTCCGCGCGGATGGTATCACGCTCTTCGGGGGGGAGTTTCCTGCCCGCATGGAGCTGAAGATGCGCCGGTTGAATGTCCATAAGCAAGGAATCGCACAAAATGACCGTTTCCGCAGGAAAAAATCCGATGGTCGCACCGAGCCTCAGCAGCGAGAGGTGGTTCAGAGCCTCCTTCGAGTCGATGAGATGCGCGTAGCGCAGAACCCCGTAGGCGCGGCCGATCTTATCGGCGACCATGTCGGGGTCATCCTCCAGCAATTTTTCCCGAGCGTTTTGCTCGTGGGTTGCCACCTGCGAAATCACGCGTTCGAGGCGGCGGATGATTGATTCCTCGGACTCGCCCAGCGTCGACTGATTCGAAATTTGATAGAGGTTGCCGAGCGACTCGGTGCCCTCGCCGTAAAGCCCGCGCACCGCGAGGCCGATCTTGTTGACCGCTTGAAGCACCTGACCAATCTGATCGCTGAGCACGAGCGCCGGAAGATGCAACATTGCCGACGCGCGCAAGCCAGTACCGAGGTTGGTTGGGCAAGCAGTGAGGTAACCGAACTTTGGATCGAATGCGAATTCCAAGGATTGCTCCAACTGACTGTCGAGTTCGGAAAGCG
>JBMTCI010000108.1:0-4571 GCA_049430745.1 Luteolibacter sp.
CCCAACAAGACCGCCAAGGAGTCACCCCACTTCGCATTGGCCGTCGGCACCATGCGCCGCGTCACAGCCCCATCAATGATGTCGTCATGCACCAGCGTCGCCATATGGATCAATTCGAAGATCACCCCGAGCTTGATGTGATCCTCATTCACGCCACCTGCCGCACCGCCGACCAAAATCGAAAGCGCCGGGCGTATCCTTTTGCCCGAAGTGTTGCAGACATAAGCGATGTACGGCTCGATCGCCGAATCAAAACCTCGCACCTGCTCGCGGATCTGCACCTCTACCCGCTCCAAATGCGGTCGAACCAATTCAAAGGGAAAAAGATTTCCACTGGGAGGCGTTGCGTCGTTGGCCATGCTTGAGTGGCGCGATCAAGCCCCAATCCCGCCCTATTCGCAATGCGGATCTTGCCTCATTAAGAGGAAAAGGTCCTATCCGCTTGCCGCGCGTTGATCGACGACGCATAAGGGGTTCGATTCGCATGAACATCGAACCGATCGCCACGCTGCGCACCTGTTTCGGCAGCAAGTTCGCGACGCCGCGTCAACCCGGCCTCTGCCCGAGCGCGTGGGGCGAGCTGATTTTTCACCCGCCTTACCGCAGCATGGAAGCGGTCCGCGGCCTCGAAGGATTTTCGCATCTCTGGCTCGTCTTCGGATTTCATGAAACCGTCGATCAGGGTTGGAAACCCACCGTGCGACCACCTCGCCTTGGTGGCAACGAACGCGTCGGCGTTTTCGCCAGCCGCTCAACCTTCCGACCCAATGGACTCGGCTTTTCTCTCGTTGCACTCGAAGGCATCGACACCACTTCGCCAAACCATCCGATTGTCAAACTAGGTGGCGTGGATCTGATCGATGGCACGCCGATCTACGACATCAAACCCTACCTACCCTACGCGGAAGC
Source organism: Luteolibacter sp. (assembly GCA_049430745.1). Classification (GTDB taxonomy): domain Bacteria; phylum Verrucomicrobiota; class Verrucomicrobiia; order Verrucomicrobiales; family Akkermansiaceae; genus Luteolibacter. Next base: position 910 of record JBMTCI010000108.1, read on the forward strand.
ACTGCCCCATGCCCGTGCGGGTTTCGCTGAAGATGAAATTCCACGATTGAAAGTGGAGGTCGACGATGCCGCTCAACCCGCTTTCAAAAAACTCTCCGAGCGCGCGCAAAAACTCATCGTCGAGGCGCTCTCACTCGACCCGCGCCCAGCGGTACAAACGCAGCAGCAGGATCGTAGCTTTGGCGCAAACCTCTGCGGAAAAAACATTCGCTTTTTCATTCGAGAAGGCGAATGCCTGATTATCGAAATCAGCGATATCACCCCACAGTATTGAGCCCCGCGCTCAGCATGATGCGCATCAGTCGATGATCCGCCGCATCGGGATCATGTTGGAATAATCGAATCCCTGCTTCTTGAAGAACTCTTGTGACTCGGCGCTGATCCGGTCGGTCAGCAGCGTGATGCGCTTGAAGTTTTTCTTTTTGGCGAAATCGACAACATAATCGATCAGCATCGCGCCATAACCCTGACCGCGGTGGTCGGGATGAATCACCACATCTTCAAGCAAAATCACAAATCCTCCACGTGCCGTGGAAATCGTGAACAGCAAATTCACCATGCCGAAAATCCGATCCTTGTTGCGCACCACAAAGATGCGACCGCGGCTCGGTTGCTCAAGGATCAACCTCAAGCCACGCTCCTGCAAAGTGCGGTCGGGAGTGAAGTCACCCGAACGCGAAAACAACTCCATCACCAACTCGGTCAGCGCCGGAAGATCCTCGATCGTCGCCGGCTCAACTCGCGGTGGATCATCAACCCCTCCGCTTTTTCCGATTCCCTGTTTCGCGTTCACAGGAAGATATCACGCACATTTTTGCGACGAAGGCACGCAATTTCCCACGGCCGCGCGCGATGGCTTTCATCAATCCACCGAACGAAGATCGGGCCGCATCACCCGCGTCCTTTGCTCGGCCTGCTCCTCCTTCCATTGGCGAATCCGCTCGTGATGACCAGAAATCAGTACCTCCGGCACCTTCATCCCGCGAAAATCCAAGGGCTTGGTGTAGCACGGAGCTTCCAAAAGATCGGGCTGCGAAAACGACTCGTCCTGCGCCGAGCGCTCATCACCCAAGGCCCCGGGCAACAGCCGGATCACCGCATCGCACACCACCGCCGCCGCCAAGGCACCATTGGTGAGAATGTAATCGCCGATGGAAATCTCATCATCCACCAGCGCCTCAATCACGCGGTGGTCGACCCCTTCATAGTGACCGCACAGAAGAATGAGATGCTCCTCCGCCGCCAACTCCCGCGCCATGACTTGTTTGAAAGGTCGACCCTGCGGGGTCATCAGGATCACCCTTGATTGATCCGTTCTCAGCGCTTCCACCGCTGCAAACAAAGGCTCCGGACGCAGCACCATCCCCTGCCCGCCGCCACAGGGAGCCTCATCCACTCGCCGGTGCTTGTCCTCCGACCAGTCCCTCAACTGATGACCCACCACATCCACAAGACCTGCCGCTCGCGCCCGTTGGATGATCGAATCACTCAAGGGCGCCAATGCCACCTCGGGGAAAAGGGTCACGATGTCGATTCGCATGACTCCACCCTAACCGCTACAGGTCGCTTGCCAACCATCTTCGCGTCTTGCGGAAGGTGATTTTTTTAAAAATTTCAAGTCTCAAATGTTTCAAAAAACCCTATTTTTTAAGTACAAAAATTCACTCGAAAGCTTGACATCCCGGCGCAATTTCAACATTCAATGCGCATGGCAACCAAAGCTACCACCGTTAAAGACAAGTACTCGAAGACCCAAATCGTCGACAGCATCGCCACCAGCACCGATCTCAGCCGCAAGCAAGTGGCTTCGGTTCTCGAAGCGCTCAGCGGAGTGATTGAAGGTCACATCAAGAAGAACGCAGTCGGAGAATTCGTTCTCCCCGGCCTTCTCAAAATCACTACCGTTCGCAAGCCTGCTGTGAAGGCACGCAAGGGCATCAACCCCTTCACCAAAGAAGAAGTGATGTTCAAAGCCAAGCCAGCCACCACCGTGGTCCGCGTGCGTCCGCTCAAGAAGCTCAAGGACATGGCTCTCTGATCCCCATCGGGCATCATGCCCCGATGATTGCAACAGCCTTTCCGGTCACGCCGGAAAGGCTGTTTCTTTTGATGCTCTTGACCTCACGAAGCGGATTTTTTCGTGTCATCACGCGGATAGGGCTTTGACCTCTGGCGGGGATGGTTCATGGTCTGCCGGTCATGAGTTTCTCCGGCACCCACACCGCCCTGATCACTCCGTTTCGCAACGGCTCGATTGATGTCCCCGCGTTCGAGGCTCTCATCGAAAGGCAAATCGCAGCCGGTATCGACGGCATCGTTCCCGTCGGCACCACCGGCGAGTCACCCACCCTCGACACACAGGAACACCTCGAGGTCATTCGCCTCGCGGTGAAGTTCGCCGCCGGTCGCTGCGAAGTAATCGCCGGCACTGGTGCCAATGCCACCAGCGAAGCGATCGAACTCACCAAGGAGGCGGAAAAAATCGGTGCCACCGGATCACTGCAGGTTTGCCCTTACTACAACAAGCCCTCGCAGGAAGGTCTCTACCAGCACTTCAAAACCATCGCGCGCGAAACCAGCCTGCCGATCATGCTCTACAGCGTGCCCGGTCGCTCGGTCGTGGAAATTTCTCCCGAGACCGCTGCTCGCCTCGCCGCCGATTGCCCGAATGTGATCGCCATCAAGGAAGCCGGCGGATCAGTCGACCGCATCAACCAACTCGTCCAAGCAGTTCCCGAAAATTTCACCATCCTCAGCGGCGATGACCCGCTCACGCTTCCCTTCATTGCCAGCGGTGCGACCGGTCTGGTGTCGGTCGCTGCCAACATCATCCCCGATGTCATGGCACGCCTCGTCCGTGCCTGCCTCAACGGCTCCTTCGATGAAGCACTCGAGCTTCAGAAAAAGTATTACCCACTCATGCGCGGACTCATGACGCTCGATGTGAACCCCGTGCCGATCAAGTCGGCAGCCGCGCTGATGGGTCACTGCTTGCCCGAGCTTCGACTGCCGCTCGCGCCACTCACCACCGAAGCCTCGGCAAAACTCCGCACGCTGCTCGATTCGTACAATCTCCTCAGCTGAATTTTTTCCAACACTCCAAGCAAAACAAGCAAACCACTCCCATGGCCAAACTCTTCATTCCAGGTCCCATCGATGTTTCCAAAGAAACCTTCGCTGCCATGAGCCAACCGATGATCGGTCACCGCGGCGCTGAATTCGAGGCGCTCTACGCGTCGACCCAGCCGGTGCTCAAACAACTCGCCGGCACCAGCCGTCCGGTTTTTCTTTCGACCTCCTCGGCATGGGGCGTGATGGAGGCCTCGCTGCGCAACCTCTGCGCGAAAAAAGTTCTTACGCTCTGCTGCGGCGCCTTCTCCGACAAGTGGTTCGATGTCGCCAACAAAATGGGAATCGCCGCGGAAAAAATCCAAGTTGAGTGGGGCGAAGCGATCTCACCCGAAGCGGTGCGTGCGAAACTTGAAGAAGGCGGATTCGATCTCGTCACGCTCATCCACAACGAAACCTCCACGGGCGTGCTCAATGACCTCGCCGGCATCGCGAAAGTAGTGAAATCATTCCCCGGCGTCCTGCTGGTGGTCGACTCGGTCTCTTCATTCTCAGCCGTGCCGATCAACATGGACGCACTCGGCATCGATGTG
>JBMTCI010000109.1:0-4556 GCA_049430745.1 Luteolibacter sp.
AAAGTACCCCGGCTTGGATTCGAACCAAGGACCAATTGATTAAGAGTCAACTGCTCTACCAACTGAGCTACCGAGGCTTTGGGGGTTGACGAATCGGCACAAGGCTTGGTGCGTCAACAGGCTTTGACCCTAACGCCGTGGGGTGGGCTGGCAAAGCAAAAATTTTCGGGCCGCATGCAAAATCGCGTGAAGGCGCTCACTGCTTGATTCGGGCATAATTTCGTTGGAGTCGTTCGCCGTTTCGCGCATGACAAGTCCGCATCCATGAGTTTTTGGCACGAATCACGACTGTCCCTGCGTCTGGCAGTGCCGCTGATGATTGGTCAGTTGAGCCAGATGCTGATGGGCGTGGTCGACACGCTGATGGTGGGAAAGTTGGGCGTGACCGAGTTGGCAGCGCTGACCTTTGCCAATTCCCTGTTTCATGTGCCGTTTGTGTTTGGCATTGGATTGCTCTCGGCTGTCTCGGTTTTCAGTTCCAATGCCCGTGGGGCCGATGATCCCGCCAAGGCGCGGAGCAGTTGCCTCGACGGATTGTGGATGTCGCTGTCGTTTGGCTTGATCTTGTTCGGAGTCGCATGGCTGGTGTCGATGCGCTTGGAGTGGTTTCGTCAGCCCCCCGAAGTGGTCGCCAGCATGGTCGGGTATTTTCGGATCTTGATGGCCTCGATGGTTCCAGCGCTGGCATCGATCGCTTTGAAAAATCATGCCGATGCCATGAACCGCCCGTGGCCGCCGTTTTGGATTTTTCTGGGTGGCGTTCTGTTGAATGTCTTTCTCAATTGGTTGTTGATTTTTGGAAACTTGGGATTTCCGAAAATGGGATTTGAGGGTGCGGCATGGGCGACGCTGATGGCGCGCACGGCGATCCTTTTGGCGATGCTGGTGTGGTTGAAGCATGCGGGGTTTGGCGATTGGGTGCCCGCGTCGTGGCTGCGTTGGGGCACATGGGCGGGCATGAAAAAACTGATGACCATCGGTGCGCCTGCGAGTTTGCAGATGCTTAGCGAGGTTGGGGCATTTTCGCTGACCGGTCTGATCATGGGTCGCTTCGGTCGCGAGGCCATGGCGGCGCATCAGATCGCGATCACGCTCGCGGGTGTGTCTTTCATGGTGCCACTGGGCTTATCGATGGCGCTCACCGTGAGGGTGGGCGAGGCGCACGGGGCAGGGGAATCGCAGCGTCTTTCGCCGATCGTGCGGTCGGGGTGGTTTTTGCTTTTGGTCTATGGCCTCGTCGCCGCAGCAGGCTTTCTGTTTTTTGGCAGGGCGATGGCTCTAGCTTTCACGCCATCCGAGGAAGTGGTCGGCATCGCGGTATCGATGTTGATGATCGTCGGAATTTTCCAAGTTTTCGACGGCTTGCAGGTGGGATCCTCGTCGATGCTGCGTGGGCTGCACGATGCACGGGTGCCGGCACTCATTGGCTTTGTGGCGTATTGGGTTGCGGGTCTGCCCGTGGCCGCGTGGCTGGCATTTCCTCTCGGACTAGGAGCGCCCGGTGTGTGGTGGGGCCTTGCGGCAGGCTTGTTTGTGGCCTGCGGGACATTGGGTCCCCGCTTGTGGTTGCGTGTTCGGCGTGATAGTTCATCCGCGTGATGAAGCTTGTCCTCATGTCATGGGTCATCCTGACCGCCGCCGTGTGGGGTCAGCTGCAAACATTTCCCAACTGCACCCTGGTGCCAAAGGATTGGGCGGATGGTGACAGCTTTGCGGTGAAATTTCCCGACGGCAAGGAGCGGACGGTGAGGCTGTATGGCGTCGATTGCATCGAGATGCATGTGAAAGGCGATGACACCAACGCGCGGAGGTTGCGGGATCAGCGTCGCTACTTTGGCATTGCCGACATCACGGTCGCCAAGTCGGTGGGCGAGGCCGCGAAGTTGAGTTCCGTGAACTGGATGCAAAAGCCATTCACCGTTCGCACGATTTTTGCCGATGCGCGCGGCGACGGACGATACGAGCGGGTTTATGGATTTGTGGAATTGGCTGATGGGCGTGACCTCTCAGAGGCCTTGGTCAGTGCGGGTTTGGCGCGTGCCTTTGGCGTGGTGCGTCAACTGCAGGATGGAAGAACCGGCGATGAGTGGTCCGAGCATCTCAAGGATCTGGAATTGATCGCCGCCCGCAAAGGTCTGGGAGCATGGAAACACACCGATTGGTCGAGGCTCGCGGAGGCGCGCAAAGAAGCGCGTGACGAGGTGAAGGAAATCAAGGTCGCGCAGGGCGAGGAACATGCCAGCGAGGACAGTCCGATCGACATCAATCAGGCGACGATTGAGGAGCTCATGAAGCTGCCCAAGGTTGGCAAGAAGACCGCCGAAGAAATCATCAAAGCAAGGCCGTTTCGATCGATTGCCGATCTCAACAAAGTCCCCGGCATCGGCCCAAAAACGATTGAGTTGATCGGGCCGCTGGTGAAGGTTGGAAGATGATCAATGAACATCGAACATCCAACATTGAAAATTGAAGTAGCTTCAAGTTTTCAGTGATCAGTTGGCAGTGATGAGAGAGAGAAATGAAGAAGTGGCTTCTTTTTTTGAATCCCCAATAACCCATAACAAATAATCATAACGCTTCATCACGCTTCCTCGACATCTGCGCGGGCGATGGAAAAGGCGGCGAGGTCGTTTACTTCGTTCAGCGTGCTGACATGACAAAGTTTTTGGCGGAGTTCGCGGGCACCGGGAAATCCTTTGCAGTAGGCCATGAGCCTGGATCGCATGGAGGTTAGTGTTTGTTTTTCGTTGCCATTGCGACCGCTTTCGATGGCGAGGCGACAATGGCGGATCACCAGTTGCCAGCGTTCTTCGAGATCGATGGGTGGAAGGTCGGTGCCTGTTTCAATGTAGTGGCGCGCCTCGCGAAAAACCCACGGGTTCTGCATGGCAGCGCGTCCGATCATGACGCCTGAGACGGCGGTTTCCTGACGGCGCTTGATCACATCGCGTCCGCAGTTGATGTCGCCATTGCCGATGACTGGGATGCGTACCGATCGTGCGACCGTGTCGATGACATTCCAATCGGCCTCGCCGCCGTAGCCTTGGGCGCGCGTGCGGCCGTGGACGGTGATCGCGCTCATGCCGCAGTCTTCGAGAATTTTTGCGACCTCCACTGCATTGATCGATTCCGAATCCCATCCGGTACGGATTTTCGCGGTGACCGGCACTTCGTCGCCAACCGCCTTGGCCACACTCGAAGCGACCTCTGCGAGCACGGGGCAATTTTTCAGCAAGGAAGATCCGCCATTTTTCGCGACCACCTTGTTCACCGGGCATCCGAAGTTGATATCGATAAAATCCGGTTTTTTCCAATCGATGATTTTCTTCGCCGCTTCTCCCATGCGTTTGCCGTCGGCGCCGAACAGCTGCACGCCGACCGGGCGTTGATCATCACCGAACTCGGTGTACTTGCGGGTGCGGTCATCGCGCTGAAGGATGCCCTCGGCCGAAACAAATTCGGTGACCATCACATCGGCGCCTAGCTCTTTGCAAATTTGGCGAAAGATCACATCCGTGACCCCAGCCATCGGAGCCAAGTAGAGCGGAAAGCGATCGTTGGAAAACCAGGCGAGCACGGGTGAAGTCAACAGGTGTGCCGCTCGCGTGTCCACTCCGCGTCAGCGTGCGTGAGCGGATCAGAGTTCGCCCTCGATGAGGTCGTCGAGCGTTTGGCGTTTGCGAACAAGCGTGGCGGTGGCGCCTTCGACGAGCACTTCGGCAGGAAGTGGACGCGAGTTGTAGTTCGAGGCCATGACAAATCCGTAAGCACCTGCGGACATGAGTGCCACGCAGTCGCCAGGGGCAAAGTGCGGCAGTTCGCGGTCTTGGCAGAAGAAGTCGCCACTCTCGCAGATCGGGCCAACGACATCGACCTTTTGCAAACTTTCATCGGCGGGTTGTTTCAGTGGAACGATTTCGTGATGACCTTCGTAAAGGGCGGGGCGGATCAGATCGTTCATGCCGGCATCCACGATGCGGAAGGTTTTGGCCGAGCCTTTTTTCTCGTAGAGGCAGCGGGTGATGAGCACGCCGGCATTGCCGACGATGAAGCGTCCGGGTTCGACGAGAATCTTGAGTCCGAGGTCTTTGAGGCGCGGGACGACCTCGCGGCCGTACTGTTCGATGGTGAGGGGGCGTTCGCTTTCGGGTTTGCTTTCCCACCATTGCGCGGGACCCGACTCGAGTGAATCGTGGTACACGATGCCGATGCCACCGCCGATCGACCAGAATTCGATCCCGTGGCGTTCCTTGAGCTGCTTGGCGAGTGGCGCGACTTTTTCAACCGCCTCGACAAAGGGGGCGACCGAGGTCAATTGCGAACCGATGTGCATCTGCAGTCCGCGCAGGCGGATGTTTGGAAGTTCTTTCGAGGCGCGCTCGTAGAGTCCGGCGATGGCATCGAAGTCGACACCAAATTTGTTCTCCGACTTGCCGGTGGAAATGTACTTGTGCGTTTTTGCATCAACATTCGGATTCACTCGTACCGCAGCGGGGGCGATCATGCCGAGTTCGCCGGCGACCTTATTGAGGTAGCGGAGTTCCTCTTCGCTCTCG
>JBMTCI010000110.1:0-4470 GCA_049430745.1 Luteolibacter sp.
CATCCGGGTTACGAGGACCGTGAGTCCATGGGACGGCGCTCAATGAATTTTTCACCAGTAGCCATCGCAGACATGGTCAAACGCCAACTCGAAAACTTTGCAAAAATCGCCAATGAATTTGGTGCCGACATTCACCATGTGAAATTGCACGGCGCGCTGTATCATCAGGCGGATGCTGATCCTAAAATCGCCTGCGCGGTGGCAAGGGTGATTCAGGCCACCTTGCCCCAGGCCATGATTTACGCATCGCCCCATGCTCGCATGCAATTGGCGGCGAGAGAGCTAGGAATGGGTTTTCGAGCCGAGGGATTTATGGATCGTCGCTATTGCGATGACGGTTTACTGGTGCCTAGAGATCAAGCGGGAGCGGTCATGTATGATCCAGCTGAGGCCGTTGCGCAGGTGATGGAAATCTTGAGTAATGGCAGGGTTACCAGCATTGGCGGGGTCATGATCCCCATCACAATCGACACGCTCTGCGTGCACGGCGACAACGAATCGGCTTTGGAAATTCTAAGGTCCGTGCGTGAGGCCCTCAATGCTGCAGGCGTGCGGGTTTGCCATTGAAAATGCCTTTTCCCTTTGCCTCGGGCCGGGAATGGCCTACCAAGGCGTCGCACGCGCGATGAGATTGTTTCGCATCCTCACTCTCAAGGAACTGAAAGCCTATTTCCTAAGCCCTTTCGGCTGGGTGGTGCTGGCTTTTGTCACGATCATGCAAGGCGTTTCTCTTTCATCGGCGATGAAAGGATTTCGCGATACGCCGGTGAAGGACAGTCTTGTGTATGTCACCTTTCACACACCGGTCTTCTGGTTTTATTTTTTGTTCATCTTCCCGCTCATCACCATGCGGCTTTTCTCCGAAGAGGAACGCTCGGGCACGCTTGAAACCTTACTCACTGCGCCAGTGAAGACCTGGCAGGTGGTTCTTTCAAAATATGCCGCGGCGATGATGTTTTACACGACCCTGTGGATTCCGGCGTTCATCCAGTTCAAGCTCTTTGTGTGGTTCACCGATTTACCGCCTGCATGGAGTCCCGGCGCGATGGCGGGGACCTTTGCGATCTTGATGCTCATGGGCACGGCCTTCACGGCGATCGGGTGTCTCGCCTCTGCCCTGACATCGAGCCAGATCATTGCGGGGCTCATCACCATCGGCCTTTTGGTGATTCAGTATTTCGTCGGATTCATCACCGCGATTTGGGGTGAGTCCTTCGCCGGCGCGGCTCTCTTCAATTACATCTCCTCACAGCGCCACCTTCATTATTTCGCCAGCGGATTGCTCGACACGAGACCTGCCAATTACTTCCCGAGCATCGCCATTTTCGTGCTCTTCATCACCTTCCAGGTCGTCGACCGCCGCCGCTGGAAAAGCTGAACGAATGCCAATGTCCGACGAATCCGATTCAACCTTCAAACCCGCCCGAGCGCTCAACCGCTGGCGTATCGGCTCGCTTTCCGCATTCCAGTCGATGCTGCTCGCATTCGTCGTCATTTGCGCAAACTACCTTTCGTTTCATCATTATCAGCGCATCGATCTCAGCCGCGGGGCGGATTATTCCCTATCCCCCGCCACCCGCCGTTATCTCGCCAGCGATGCCGTGCAGAAGCATCCGCAGACGATCAAATGGATCATGGTCTATCGCCGTACCTCGCCATTTTACGAACGCGTGCGCGCCCTCGCTGAGGAGTATGCGAACCGATCAAACGGTCGGGTGAAACTGGAGGTGATCGATCCCATCCGCAGTCCTGATCGGGTCAACGAAATGGTGGCAGCCTATGGCATCACGCTTGTTCGGGACCTGATTCTCATCGACGCCCGCAGCGACGATAAACCGGCCGTGGTTGAGAACGCCGACAAAACGCGTTCGTTTCATCCAAATGTGAAAGTCGCCGTTGCTGATGACATGGGTATTTTCACCACCTCCGAGGGCAAACGCAAAATTTCTGCTTTCAGGGGTGAGGATGTGCTCACCGCCCGATTGGTTGAAGCGATCGAAGGCAAACCTCGACGCATGGCATTGATCGTCGACAAGAGTCAGATGGGTGAGGACAACGCTGCTTCGCCCCGAAGGTTTTTGACCGATACCTTGCGATACCAAAACATCGAGGTCGAGGAACTGCAGATGAGCGGACTGGAAAAAATCCCCGATCACTGCGAGGGAGTGATCCTTGCCGCGCCGAAATACGATCTCGCCCCACAGGAAATCGCCGTGTTGGAAAGTTATTGGAATCGCCCGCGCGCTGCCATTCTCACCCTGATCAAGGATGGTGAAACGCCGCCGAACATTCGCGCGTTTCTCAGGGGAAAAGGAGTAACCCCGCGCAAGGACCGCGTGATCAGTCGCTATCAGTCGAATCTTGTCACCAATGCACGAGGATTTTTCACCAAGGGGGTCCCCTTCACTGCTGACCTTGCGGGTCAGACTACTGAGCTTGGTGGAGCCAGCTCATCGCTCGAAGTTCGCGAAGGTGCCTCGGACCTGCTCAACAAAAGAATTTTGCCGATGGGGCTCATCGAGGCTACTGCGGGATTTTGGGGTGAAAGCAAATTTGGTGGCGGCAATGAAACCTACGACGAACGCGAGGATCACGCAGCCCCTCTATACCTAGCGGCGTGTGTGATACGCGGCGCCGAATCAGATGATCGCTTTGCCGCCGACAGCTCGCGCATGGTGGTGATATCCAACACCGATTTTCTTTCGCCGCAAAACCATCGTGCCGAAAATCTCGATTTCCTCGCTTCATCGGTCAACTGGATGGTCGGCCGCGAGTCTCTCGCTGGCATCGGTCCGCGCGCGCTAGGCACTTACAAGCTGCCTCTGTTGCAAGCGCAGGTCTCGTTCATCAACCGCATCAATCTCCTCTTCATCCCTGCCGCGTTTTTGCTCATCGGAGCCTATGTCTGGTCCGCGCGCAGGGCCTGATCTGTCATGCGTCGTTTCCTTCCCACTCTGGTGCTAGTCACATCCGCGGCTGTCGTGGGTTCGTTGGCTACTTGGCAATGGCGCGAAGGAAGCTTTGATGCCCTCTTTGGCGCGCCACCCGTTGCGGTGGGCGATGCGCTCTACCCGTCCTTTGATCCATCCGCGGTGCGTCACATCACAGTCGCTTCGACAAGTGCGTCGGCAAAATTTTCGCTTCAGGAAAACGGCTGGTATTCCACCGCCCCATGGCAGGATCGCATGGACCCTCGTGCGGCAGTTTCGATCATCAACTTCACGCGCGGCATGAGAGTCGAGGATCATGCCTCCCGCGACGACATACCTGAAGACAGGGCTGGCCTTAGCAACGAAGCGGTGACGATTCTTTTGGAGGACTCCAATCGTAAGGTATTGGCGCATTACAAAATGGGGCGCATCACTCCATGGAATGCGACTGTGCGGGATATCCCTGAGCCCGTGCCCACGGTTTTCATCAACCCTTGCGAAAAAAGCCGCAAGAAGCATGTCTACTCCTGCACGGGCGACATCAATTCACTATTCAAAGACAACCTGCGATTCCTGCGCGACCACCGCCCGTTTTATTTCAACCCACTCAAGCTCAAATCAGTTTCGATCGGATCCAAGCAAGGTCAGCTCCTGATCGCGCGTGAATCACCCGACACGCCATGGCGCATTGTCAAACCACTCGACCTTCCAACCAATCAGGCGGCGATCAAATCTTTGTTGAAAGGGCTTTTTGAGCTCCAAGCGATCAAGGTCAATGACATCGCTGCAGGCAAAAAACCGAACGCGGCGGATGATAATGAATCCACACGCATCGCCATCCAATCGTTTGAAGCCGATGCCCCCTGCGAGTTGGAAATCAGACCTCCTGAGCCCGCCGATGCCAACGAGACGACGGCGATTGTTTCCAACCGCCCCGGGGTCGAGTTCCTAATGCCCGCCAAGCCCGTTGCAGGACTCATCACGCTCTCGGATCTGCCTCTCAGCGTCAACGAACTGCGAGACCCGACCCTTACCCATCTCAACATCGCTGCGCTTCGCGGCATTTCGATCGAGCCGTCGACTGGGCCTGCCATCCTCATCACCCGCGAGCTATCGAAGCCTTGGTCCACTGTGATTGATGGCGTCACGCGCGATGCGAACGAGCTCAATCTGTACAACCTGCTCAAGGCGGTCACCACCAGCAAGGCTCTGGCGTTTGAAAGCGATGCGGCGACCGACTTTACTCCGTGGGGGCTTGATCGGCCCATCCTCAAGTTGCGATTTATCGCTCAGGACAATCAGGCATTCGAACTTCGCTTCGGGATCGACTCGAAGGGATTCTTTTATGCCAATCGGCTCGGCACTCCGACCGTCATGCGCATCGACGAGGCGCTCATTCGTTCGGTCGCGGTTCGTCCCTACGAATGGCGTCACGAAAGACTGTGGTCAGTCGACAAGGTGAACCTGCTTGCCATTCGCCGCGAGGTGACCGGATCGCCGGCCCTCATGCTCAAGTACCGATTCATCGACGAGGCATGGA
>JBMTCI010000111.1:0-4449 GCA_049430745.1 Luteolibacter sp.
GCTTCGCTGAATGCCCATGGGGCTTGGTAGGCACCGCATTGTTGGGTTTCGATTTGGCGTACAAGATCATTGAGCAAGGCCGAGGCGCCAAAGCGGTAGCGTGATGGATTGAGCCAGGCATCTCCGAGGGTTTCCTTCACTGCGACGAGGAAATGCAGCGCCTCTTTCGCGGTGCGAATGCCGCCAGCGGGTTTCATGGAAATGGCAACACCGGTGTCGAGATAGTGATCGCGAATGGCATCGAGCATGACCTGATGGTTCGAGAGTGTCGCGTTGGCGGAGGTTTTGCCAGTCGAGGTTTTGATGAAATCACCGGTGCGCAACACGCGCATGGCGAGGAATGAGGCCGCGCGGATGTTGTCGCAGGTTTCGAGTTCGGAAGTTTCGAGGATGACCTTGAGGGTGCAGGGTCCGCACGCTTCGAGCACAGCGGAAATTTCGTCCTGCACGAGATCGAGTTCTCCAGCGAGGAAAGCACCGCGGTTGATGACCATGTCGATTTCGTGCGCGCCATCGGCGACCGCATGGCGGACTTCAGCGAGTCGGGTTTTGAGTGGTGCTTGGCCGGATGGAAATGCCGTGGCGACCGAGGCGACGCGCACTTGGCTGTGGTGCAGGTGCTTGATCGCGTGTTTCACCATGCTTGGATAGACGCAGACGGCCGCAACTTGCGGAGTATCGTCATGCTCGTGCGGCCGCAACGCCTTGCGGCAGAGTGAGGCAATTTTTCCCGGTGTGTCTTTGCCTTCGAGCGTCGTGAGATCGATCATGCTCACGGCAAGACGCAAACCGAAAAGCTTGGATTTTTTTTTGATACTACGAGTGCCGTACTTCGCGACGCGCTCTCCAATGCCGACTTCATCGACCGATCCGACTTCGTCGATGAGCTTGCGCAGAGTGGTCGACGATCTTTTTGGCATGGTGCTGGCTGGTGCGCTTTGGCGGATCAGATCATGCCGCGGCAGTCGAGTTGTTGGTTCATCTCGATCGCGGGGTTTGCTTCGCTGGCCTCGCCGACGACAACGGCAGGTACACCTGCAACGGTCGCATGGGGTGGCACATCATTGAGCACGACGCTGCCTGCGCCGACCTTGGCGCCACTGCCGATTTCGACACGACCAAGAATTTTTGCGCCCGCGCCGAGCAGCACGCCCGAGCGGATGATGGGATGACGATCTCCCTTTTCCTTGCCAGTGCCACCAAGGGTGACCTCGTGAAGGATCGAGACATTGTCCTCGATGATCGCGGTTTCACCGACCACGAAGGAGGTCGCGTGATCGAGCAGGATGCCGCAGCCGATGCGCGCGGCGGGGTGGATATCGACGGCGAATGCTTCGCTGGCGATGCTCTGCAAGTAGAGGGCAAGCCAGCGGCGACCGTCGTGCCAGAGTTGGTGAGAAACCCGATAAGTGGTCAGTGCGAGAAAGCCTTTGAAAAATAGCAATGGCTCGAGCGGCGAGAAGCAGGCTGGATCGCGCTCATGGATCGCAAGCAGGTCGCGCATCGCCGAATCGACAATGGCCGGGTGGCGATCGAAGACCCCATGAAGCAGCGGCTCCATGATGTTGCGCGGCATGTCGACGCGCGCAAGGCGGCGAGCAAGACGCGCACTGAGAGCGGATGCAGCGGAGTCGCGGGAAAGGATCACATCGTCGACCAGCGCGACAAGGGTCGGCTCCCCCGCAGCGATGCGTTGAGCTTCTTCGCGCAGTCCGGCCCAGAAATTTTCGACATTTACCGATAAATCCTTGCTGGATTCGTCAGGATTCTTGCTGGCCGACTGGCTGGTGATTTGTTGGGATTCGCTCATGAAGATCTCGCAGAAATTGGAGTACGCCTGCAGGGCCATGGCGCAGCTTGCCAAGCACCATGACGGGCGGACCCTAACACAACTCGAGGACTTGGCGCAACGAGAAGAGGTCTCGGGCAATTTTCTCGTGCAGATTCTCAATGATCTGAGGCGGGCGGGGCTCATTGAGAGCCGCCGGGGCAGGGCAGGCGGGTATTTGCTGGCCAAGGATGCGGAGGTCATCACGCTGCGGCAGGTGGTCGAGGCGGTGGATCCGACCTTGTTGCAATGCTCGGTCATGAGCGGGGGCGAATCCGGATCGGCAGTGAAACAGGCCTGGGAAAAAGTCTCGGCCGAGGTCACAGAGGCGCTGGATGGGATCACGCTCAACTCGATGATGGCCAATCCGACTGGCTCGATGTTTTACATTTGATGATGGGTCACTGCTTTGGGTGAACCTTTGCGGGGTATGGATTTTTTCCGAATTGCCATCGGGCGGATGAGCGGGATGCTGGTGGGGTGATCGATCTTGATGCCAACGCGACGACAGCGCTTCTGCCTGAAGTGGTGGATGCAATGTTGCCGTGGTTGCGCGATGGTCATGCCAATCCGTCGGGCGCGCATCGTGAGGCCAAGCGGGCGAGGGCGGCGATCGATCGCGCTCGAGAGCAAGTGGCGGCGTTGATCGGTGCTGATGCGAGTGAGATTGTTTTCACCGGCGGTGGAACCGAAAGCGTCAACACCGCACTTCATTCAATGGATCGGCTGGCTGGCAGTGGTCCTGCGCTAGTTTCTTCGATCGAACACAGCGCGGTGCTGCGCTGCGTCGAGGCGATGGGGCGTGGATTTTCCTGCATGCCTGTGAATGCCATGGGTGCGGTTGAAATGAATGGCATGGTTGCTCAACTGAAAGGTGCGGCCTTTGTGTCGGTGATGATGGCCAACAACGAGACGGGGGTGATCCAGCCGATCGCCGAAATTTTTCAAATGTGCAAATCACTTGGCTTGCCGACGCACAGCGATGCGATTCAGGCGGCGGGCAAGATGCCCATCGATGTCAGGACCATGGATGTCGACATGCTTTCCATCTCAGCTCACAAGTTTCACGGCCCGAAAGGCGTGGGCGCCTTGTATGTGCGCGGTGGCTTGGCGTTCGAGCCTTTGCTGCGCGGTGGAGGTCAGGAAGGTGGGCGACGCAGTGGCACGGAAAACACGGCAGGCATCGTCGGCATGGGTGTCGCTGCCGAGCTTTCACTAAGGTATTTGACTGATAGCGGTGCGGCATCGGTTGCCGCGATGCGTGATTTTTTCGAAAGCAAGGTGCTTGGCGGGCTCAGTGGTGTCACAGCCAACGGTGATCCTCATCATCGCCTGCCAAACACGAGCCATCTCTCCTTTGCCGATTGCGAGGCGGCGGGCTTGTTGATTTTGCTCGATGAAAAAAATGTCGCTTGTTCCGCAGGTTCGGCGTGCATGACAGGGAGTCAGCGTCCGTCGCATGTCCAGCTGGCGATGGGCATTCCTGAAACGAGGGCAAAGAGCAGCCTGCGATTCAGTTTTTCGAGACTGAACTCGATGGACGATGCAAATGCGGCGGCTGACGCGGTGATCGCCGCGGTTGAAAAACTTCGCCGCGTGCAGGGTGGGGGTGTTGGTCCGGTGACGGTGTATTCGCCGTGAAGAAAGGGGCTTAGCTCTCTAAAAATCGATAAGACTCGACATGCGGATGTGGCAGACCTAGCGGTCAGCATGGTTAAGTTGGTGATCTTCATCGCGACGCTTGGAATTTGCGTTCCGGCGCGCGCGGCTGATCGACCAAACATCCTCTGCATCACCTCAGAGGACAATGCATGGAATTGGCTCGGTTGTTATGGCAACAAGGATGCCCGCACGCCGCGCCTCGATGCCTTGTCCACTGAAGGATTTCTGTTCGAACGCGCATATTCGAACGCGCCAGTCTGTGCGGTGGCTCGATCAACCATCATCAACGGTGTGCATGCCGTGACGCAGGGAACTCAGCACATGCGAAGTCGCCATCGTATTCCTGACAGGTTTAGGTCATATGTCAGTTTGCTTCGTGACCACGGATACTACTGCACCAACAACGCCAAGACGGACTATAACTTCAAAGGCAATGACGCAGCTCTGTGGGATGAATGTTCTCCCAAGGCCCATTACAAGCATTGCCCTGCGGATAAGCCATTCTTTGCCATTTTCAATTTGGAGGCATCGCATGAAAGTTCGGTTTTCCCAAAAAATATCGCCGCGCGACGCGAGCAAGGATTGATCCCCAAGGCGTCACGATTGGATTCAGCGAAATTGCAAGTGCCGCCTTATTTGCCGGATCTTCCTGAGATTCGCTCAGACATCGCAATTTATCATGACACGATTACGCTGCTTGATGCGCAGGTCGGCAAGCTGCTCGACGAGTTGGGTGAAGCTGGTTTGGTAGATGACACCATTGTAATTTATTTCAGTGATCACGGCGGCATCCTTCCGCGTGGCAAACGCTATCTGAACGACACCGGCGTGCGCGTGCCCATGATTGTTCGCGTTCCCAAAAAATGGCAATCGCTTGCGCCGTTTGAATCGGGTCAGCGTGTTGATGAAATCGTTTCATTCGTGGATCTCGCGCCAACGCTGCTGTCATTGGCGGGCAT
>JBMTCI010000112.1:0-4432 GCA_049430745.1 Luteolibacter sp.
CTCCCAAAGAAAGGGACGGTCCTCCCAAAGCTAGGGACGAGCCTTGGGCAAGGGCAAGCGGGATCATCGCCCCGCGGATGCCCTTGGCGTGTTGCTGGCGGAGCGAGGCGGCGGACTTTTCGGCCGCGGTTTTCCCGGCGAAATACTTCCGGCGGCGCTTGCCGGTGGCGGACATGTCCTGCGGGATCGAAATCATCCAGCCGCAGGGCGTCCCGACCGCCGTCAATTGAGGGGTTCCGGCCATGGTCGGCTTGTCGCCATTATCGCCACTACGCAAATGATAAGTCCGCCCCGTGGAGCATCCGCATGCACGCAAAATCAAGGGAAACTGGAGCCGGCTGTCGGACTCGAACCGACGACCTGCTGATTACAAATCAGCTGCTCTACCAACTGAGCTAAGCCGGCGCAAATTGCGGCGGAGAGATACCACTACGGACTACCCGGCGGAAAGCGTAATTTTTTGGGATTTTATTCGGTGGATGATGTTGCCGCCTCAAGGGCAGCTTGAAGTTGGGCAAGGTACTCGTCGCGGGGCAATTCGTAACCACCGAATTGACGGAGATGATCGGTCATCCACTGAGTGTCGAGCAGTTGAAAGTTTTTCTTCCTCAATGATTCGACCAAAGCTACCAACGCGACCTTCGACGCATCGGTTTTGCGATGAAACATGCTCTCTCCAAAAAACACGCCAGAAAGAGCGACGCCATAAAGCCCACCCTGCAAGCCTTCCCCATCCCAGCATTCGACGGAATGCGCGAAGCCCTCATCGTGCAGCGCGCAGTAGCTCTCAAGAATCACATCATCGATCCATGTCTGCTCCCGCTCGGCACAAGCAAGCATCACTTCGCGAAAGGCGGTGTTCCATCGCACTTCGAAAAGCCCGCGCTTCAAGGTGCGTCGCAAGCCGTGAGGAATTCGAAAGCGATCATCAAGCGGGATCAGCCCGCGCCTCTCCGGCGAAAACCACAAAATCTCGCCATCCTCCGCCATCGGAAAAACCCCGTTGGCATAGGCGTGGAGCAATTTGTCGGAAGGGATGATTTCTTTCATCATGCTAGTCCGCGCGCCCACGGCTGTGACAGCAAACGCTGATTCGCGCTATCACGCATCGCTCGATTTGCCGGAAATGACGGCGAACGCGTTGTGATCGTGAATGCTTTCCTGATTCACGGCCCTGACCGTGAACGAGTGGATTCTCGCATCCGCGCGCAGCAACGCAGCGGCATTTCGCACAACATCCTCGACGAACACCGGATTGTCATAAGCCTGCATGGTCACATGGCGTTCATCCGTGCGCTTGAGCAATGCATAGACCGGTGCCGAGCCGGATTTTTCGGCGATGTCGACGAGGTCTTCGATGAGAATCAGTTCGCAGCCGTTGCCTTTGCGTTTTGGTCGCGCCTCGATGGTCACATGTCCGCGCTGATTATGCGCACCGTAGTCGCTGATCTCTTTGCTGCACGGACAAAGCGTGGTGACGGGCACCGTGACTCGCAGCGTGAGGTCGTCCGCACTGGAGGATGATTTACCGATCAACACGCAATCGCAGGCGACTTTGGCCTCGGCGCCTGAGACAGGAGCTTTTTTGGTGACGAAATAAGTAAAGGCCACCTCGATGTGAGCCTCCTCGGCATCCAGTCGCTCGCGCAGATCGTGAAGGATTTCAGGCAGCGTGCGTGAGGTCACTTCGCCTTCATGTTTGCTGAGCACCTCGATGAAGCGACTCATGTGGGTACCTTTGAAATGATGCGGCAGGTGCACTGACATCGAAATCGTCGCGACAGTTGGAAAAGGCTTGCCGTGACGATCAGTCACTTGGATCGGATAGCGCAGATCGGAGACGCCGACCTGATCGATGTCGATGCCGCGGGTGTCCTTGGTGGCTTGGATGTCGGGAAGCATGGAAGGAAAATTATTTCAAAAATGGAGCCTCGTATTCTGCCCATGATGAGGAGGTTTCCCAAAGGCGGACTTTTACAAGTCGCACATTCGAGCGGAGGTGATAACGGGTGTCGGACTTCTTCGCATACGCCTCGAGTGCCGTGCGGGTGTGATCAAAAATCGCGCGTGCCATCAACTCGGTGGTCGGATCCTGATTTTCAAATCCAATCACCCGCTCACCGTAACGCGATTTAAAATCATCGTAGGCAGGATCCGCCGTGTTCATGCAAAGCGCGTGATCGAACGAGTCGAGCCAATCGCCGATCGCTTCGCGGATGATTTTGAAATCACAAACCATTTCGTTGGCATCGAGTTCGTCGGCCTCGATCACAAACTCCACCTTGCGCGAGTGGCCGTGAGGAAAACGGCACTTGTCGGGATGCTTCGAAAGCATGTGGCCGTTCTCGATTTCGAGCGATTTGCAAATCCGGTAGGGCATGGCGTGGTGGACGGATGATCAGGAAAGCCGCGGCAGTTCGGGAGTCTGCTCATAGACCGTGGGGTCGGGCAAGCCGGCCAAAAGAAATGCCTCGCGGCGCTCAACGCAAGTCCCGCAAACGCCGCAGTGGATTTCTCCGCCCTTGTAGCAGGACCAGGTCTCGGCGAAATCCACGCCCATGTCCGCACCGCAGCGCGCGATCGCTGCTTTGTCCATGTCGATGAAGGGCCGCAGCAGCTTGATCCCCGCATAAGTCCCCTGCTCCATCGCCTCGCCCATCGCGCGCATGAAGGGCTCGCGGCAATCGGGATAAATCGCATGATCCCCCGAGTGCGCGGCGATCGTCACCGCATCCGCACCGATGCTTTCGGCGAAGCCCGCAGCGATCGAAAGCATGATGCCATTGCGAAACGGCACGACGGTTTTTTTCATCGATTCCTCGGCGTAGTGACCTTCGGGAATATCGCCTCCCGAACGCAAGAGATCGGATTTGAAAAGGCGATCCATGAAATCGAGCGATACGACATGATGCGGCACACCCGCGCGATCGGCGTGGAGTTTGGCAAAGGGAATTTCACGCGCGTTGTGTTTCGCGCCGTAATCGAAGGACAGGCATGCGACCACATCGCTATCGCGCAATGCGCGGTGAAACACCGTCACCGAATCCATTCCACCGCTCAGCAGGACGCAGGTTTTCATTTCACGATGCCGGACTCTCGGGATAAGAAGCCTCGGTGGTGAGTTGGATGCCACCACGCGGCGCAAACTCGCCACGCACGATAATTTCTTGCGGCTTCATTGCGTGAACGAGATCGTCGAGGATGCGGTTGACGATTTCCTCGTTGAAGGCCGGCTCGTTGCGGAATGATGCGAGGTAAAACTTGAGGCTCTTGGTCTCGACGCAGGTCTCGCCCGGCACATAGCGGATCACGATTTTTGCGCTGTCGGGCTGACCCGTCACCGGGCAAAGCGAGGTGAACTCCGGGCAGTTGAGCGTAATCCAATAACGGCGACCAGGGCGATGATTGGGAAACACCTCGAGCCGCGCCTCGGAGGGCGACGAGGGCAAGCGCGTCTCGGGTTTGCCAAGCAGCGAAAGGTCTTTGAGGTCAGCGCGTTCGGACATGCGCGCATTGTCCGAATCGCCGCGCAAAGGTCGATGCGATTTTTCGGCTGATGGATCAAAGCGCCTCAAATTGGCGCGAAACCTCGGCCCAATTGATCACGCTCCACCACGCATTGATGTAATCCGCGCGGCGGTTCTGGTAATTCAAGTAATACGCGTGCTCCCACACATCGATGCCCAGCAACGGCGTGCCAAGATCGGCATCGGGGACGATGCCTTTCATCAGCGGGTTGTCCTGATTCGGCGTACTAGTGATGCGAAGTTTTCCATTGGCTGAAATCAGCCACGCCCAACCCGAACCAAAGCGCTTGGTCGCTGCTTCGTTGAAAGCTTTTTTGAAATCATCCATGGATCCGAACGCCGCCTCGATCGCCTTGAGCAACTTTGGCGATGGCGCGCCCGAGTTCGCTGCCGGCGCGAGGGTGTTCCAAAACAAGGTGTGATTCCAATGACCGCCACCGTGATTGCGCAGCGCGGTGCGCACGGATTCGTCTTTCACCGCGGAGATGCCTGCAAAAATTTCCTCGAGCGACTTGTTCTTCAGTTCGGGCGCTTTTTCCAATACAGCGTTGAGCCCAGCGACATAGGCAGCGTGATGCTTGCCGTGGTGAATCTCCATCGTGCGGGCATCGATGTGCGGTTCGAGCGCGTTGAACGCGTAGGGCAAAGGCGCGAGCGAAAATGCCGCGGTGGCCTGCGCCATGGCGCTTGATGGAAGCATCGTCGCAGCGGCGGCGAGAGTGCTGAATTTCACAAATTGACGGCGACTGCTGATCGTTTGGGGATTTTCCATGCTCCACCTCTAACAGCGAACGGGGAGAAATCAAATCGGGATTGCGCGAAAAATTTTTTGCCGCCATCGCTCACGCAAACACCCGCGCCGCGACGAGTCGCAAACCCTCGAGCGTGAGGTCGGCATCGACCGC
>JBMTCI010000113.1:0-4429 GCA_049430745.1 Luteolibacter sp.
TCATCCGCGTCACCTGAGGCGGGGGGCAGTTCCCGCAAGGGCAGGGTAAAAAATTTGCTTCATATTAGTAAATATTGGCACGTTTTTTGCTTTTTTCTGGCGGCCAGATCTCAAAGTCTGACGCCGCAACCCATTCACCCTAAACAAACAACAAACGACCATACCATGGCCAAATACAAATTGGAATACATCTGGCTCGACGGTTACACCCCAGTGCCGAACCTTCGCAGCAAAACCCAAATCAAGGACTTCGAAAGCTTTCCGAAGCTCGAGCAGCTTCCGATGTGGGGCTTTGACGGCAGTTCGACCCAACAGGCCGAAGGCCGCAGCTCCGACTGCATGCTCAAGCCTGTGGCGGTTTATCCGGACTCGACCCGTCGCAACGGCGCGCTCGTGATGTGCGAAGTTATGATGCCCGATGGTGTCACTCCGCATCCGTCGAACTCGCGTGCCACGATCCTTGACGATCCCGGTGCCTGGTTTGGGTTCGAACAAGAATATTTCCTCTATCAGGACGGCCGTCCGCTCGGATTCCCTGCCGATGGTTATCCTGCTCCGCAAGGTCCGTACTACACCGGCGTGGGCTACAAGAATGTTGGCGACATCGCTCGTCAGATCGTCGAGGAGCACCTCGATCTCTGCCTTGACGCTGGCATCAACCACGAAGGCATCAATGCCGAGGTGGCCAAGGGTCAGTGGGAATTCCAAATCTTCGGCAAAGGTTCCAAGAAGGCCGCCGACGAAGTTTGGGTTGCTCGTTACCTCCTTATCCGCCTTTGCGAAAAGTACGGCATCGACGTTGAGTTCCATTGCAAGCCGATCAAAGGCGACTGGAACGGTTCGGGCATGCACGCCAACTTCTCGACCGCTTACCTTCGCGAAAAAGGTGGCAAGGCCTACTTCGAAGCGCTCATGGCCGCCTTCGGCGAACACTGCGAAGAGCACATCGCCGTCTACGGACCCGACAACCACCTCCGCCTCACCGGCCTCCACGAGACTCAGTCGATCGACAAGTTCTCGTATGGTGTGGCCGACCGTGGCGCATCGATCCGCGTGCCTCACAGCTTCGTGAAGGATAACGCCTATCGTGGCTACCTCGAGGACCGTCGTCCCAATTCGCAAGGCGATCCGTATCAAATCGCTTCGCGCATCCTCAAGACGATCGCGACCGTTCCTGCTCCCTGATCGGAGTAACAATCAATTCAATCAAAGCCGTCTCCAGCAATGGGGGCGGCTTTTTTGTTGAAGGTAGGGCGATGCGGCCTCGCAGCGCCGGTTCATTCAATTTTTCACCGCCCAACCAATCACTTTTCCACATCACCCGGCACGAAGCGAAGTCCAACGCCGTTGATGCAGTAGCGCTTGTCAGTCGGGGTGTCGAAGCCTTCGCCTTCGAAGACATGGCCAAGGTGTCCATCGCAGTGCGCGCAGAGCACTTCGGTGCGGATGCGGCCGAGGCTGGTGTCCTCGCGGGTGATGACATTTTCCGCTTTGGCGGGATCGTAAAACGATGGCCAGCCGCAGCCGGACTCAAATTTTTCATTCGATGTGAAAAGCAGCGCGTCGCATCCGGCGCAGTGGTAACGGCCTGCGCCTTGATGCTTGAATTCTTTGTATGCGGCCCCGTTTGGGCGTTCGGTGCCAGCCTCGCGCAGGATGTGGTACTGCTCGGCGCTGAGTTGGCGACGCCATTCGTCGTCGGATTTGATGACCTTGCCCTTGGGTTCTGCGGGTGGTTGGGAGGTTGATTCCATGCCGACGGATTTTCTGCCATTCGTGTCACATGAAACAAGGGCAAATGCGGCGAGGGTGATGATGATGGCGAGTGCGCGGATCATGGTGATGTTTCCACAAGCAACCACAAATTGCTCAGACCGCAAACCAATCCGTTGGCTGATCCTGCTCGGCGCAGTGGAGGCCGATGTGCGCATGGCCGAGGGCATCGAGGCAATCGCGCAGACGCGAAATGACAAGGTCCTTGCGGTTGCAGTCGCCGCTCAAGTGGCCGAAGACGACTTGGCTTAGTCGAGGATGGGCGATCTCGCGGAGCAGATCGGCGACCTGGTCGTTGGACAAATGCCCGTGCGGTGAGCTGATGCGTTGTTTCGTCGACCAGGGTCGGCGCATGTCGGCATCGAGCAGGTTTTTGTCGTAGTTCGCCTCGACAAAGAGTCCGTCGAGATTGCGAAGGCGTTCGGTGACACTGCGGGTGACATGACCCATGTCGGAAGCGATGCCGATTTTTTTGCGTCCGTCGCCGATGACATATCCGACCGGATCGACCGCATCGTGTTGGACAGTGAAGCTCGTGATCAACGCATCGCCGATTTGAAATTCGCGACCGGCTTCGAAAATTTTCCATGTGCCGGAGCTCATGCCTTCTTTGTGAAGGAACAGGCGCGTGGCCGCAGTGGCGTAGACGGGCACTTGGTGTTTTCTCAGAAAGACATCGAGCCCTTTGACGTGATCGCCATGTTCGTGGGTGATCAAAATGCCATCGAGACTGGCGGGGTCGACGCCGATCGATTGCATGCGCGTTGTCAGTTGTTTTGCGCTGAGGCCCGCGTCGAGCAACAACCTCACGCCATTGCACTCGACCACCGCCGAGTTGCCACCACTGCCACTTCCAAGCACCGCGAAACGCATCGCGGGCAGAGTGATGTGACCCGTGAGAGCGTGCAAGTCCTACTAAAAATTCATGCGCTCAAAAGCGCTGCAGGCTGTGATGAAAAAAGCCCCTCGTTCACGCGGCCGGAACTCTCCCCCCGGATTGCCCCAGTCTCGCGCGAAACGAGAAGCGTTATCAATGTGCCTTGGATTTGTGTCATATCAAGGGGATTTCATTCGGATGTGGCTTGATGGATCTCCTGCGCCCGCACAGGCTTGGCCTTGAATTCATGGACGATCTCACCGACATCCTGCGCACCCATTTTGGTCATGCGGCATTCCGTCCAGGGCAACTTGAGGTGATGCGTCCGCTGATGGAGGGTCGACCTGCGCTGGCGATTTTTCCGACCGGTGGCGGCAAGTCTTTGTGCTATCAAGTTCCGGCGTTGGCACTTGATGGATTGACCCTCGTCATTTCGCCGCTGATTGCCCTGATGAAGGATCAAGTCGAGGCCCTGACGCGGAGAGGAATCGCGGCGGCGAGGCTGGACTCAACGCTGGATGCCGAGGCCTTGCGCGAACTTTATGAAGCGCTCGACTCGGGCCGAGTGCGCATCCTTTACATGGCACCCGAGCGATTGGCCAATGAACGGTTTCGCGAAAGGGTGCGGCGGTGGAAGGTGGCCATGGTGGCGGTCGACGAGGCGCATTGCATTTCCGAGTGGGGTCACAACTTCCGACCGGATTACCTCAAGATCGCGCGGTTTTGTCGTCGGCTTAAGGTCGGCCGCGTGCTGGCTCTGACCGCAACCGCAACACCCAAGGTGGCGACGGACATTCGTCGGGCTTTCCGCATCGCCAAGGATGATCATGTCGCGTTTGGATTTCATCGGCCAAACCTTGATTTGCGTGTCACACCCTGTGCGCTCGATGAGAAAAAACATCTGCTGCTCGACCGACTGGGGCAAATCGATGGCGCGGCGGTGGTCTATGTAACGCGTCAGGAAACCGCGGAGGAAGTGGCGACCTTTCTCAAGTCGAATGGTCATGCAGCGGCGGCCTATCATGCGGGTTTGCCCGATGAATTTCGCGCAGCGACGCAGGCGGCATTCATGAGTGGCGAAACGCGCGTGATCGTGGCGACGATCGCGTTCGGTATGGGCATCGACAAGGCCGACATCCGAGCGGTGATTCATTACAACATGCCGAAGAGTTTGGAAAATCACGCGCAGGAGATTGGCCGGGCCGGGCGAGATGGATTACCGGCTCACTGCGAATGTTTTGTCTGCGCCGACGATCTCACGGTGCTTGAGAATTTCATTTATTCCGACACCCCAAGCCTTGGAGCTTTGGAAAATTTGCTGCATCGGATTCTAGGGCTTGGCACGAATTTTGACCTCTCGATCTATGATCTTGCCGTCACTTGCGACATCCGCAACTCGGTGATCGCGACAGTGATCGCTTACCTCGAAAATGACGGCATCATCGAAGCCACGGGCAGTCATTATCAGACTTACAAACTGAAGTTCTTGAGGGATCTCAAAAGTGTGCTCGCTGGCAGGGCAAAAAACGAAAGTCGTTTTCTCAGCGATTTGATTGAGAGGGGTAAAGTTGCGAGGTCATGGACGACATTCGAGCCGTCGGTCTTGGCGGTAGAACTCGGCGTGACACGCGAAAAAATTGTCGGGGCCTTGCAAGAAATCTCGCTGGCTGGTGATGCCGAGTTGGCGGTTTCGGGAGTAAGGCAGGCGTTTCGCATGAAGAACGATGCAGGTGATCTCAAGTCTCTTGCGAAGCGTTACGCGACGATGTTTTCGGAGCG
>JBMTCI010000114.1:0-4372 GCA_049430745.1 Luteolibacter sp.
GAAAGCTCGAAGCGCACCTGATCATTGCCCTTGCCAGTGGCACCGTGCGCGATGGCATCGGCGCCCTCAGCGATCGCGACATCCATCATCGCCTTGGTGATGCAAGGACGCGCGATGGAAGTGCCCAAAAGATAGCGACCTTCATAAATCGCGTTCGCTTGGATCATCGGGAAAATGTAATTCGCGGCAAAGTCCTCCTTGAGGTCGCCGATGTAGCACTTCGACGCGCCAGTTGAGAGCGCCTTGGCCTCGAGTCCGTCGAGTTCGTCGCCTTGGCCGACATCCGCGCAGTAGGCGATGATCTCCGCATTGTACTTTTCCTTGAGCCAAAGAAGCAGGACCGAGGTATCAAGACCACCCGAGTAAGCGACGACGATTTTCATGACGGCGCGGAGCGAAACACGAAGCCGCGCGCCGGGCAAGGCAAACAAACCGCGCATGAGCCATCTGCCGACATTTGGCAGCGCTGGAAAGTTCCCTACCCTTGCTCAACGAGGCGCTTGAGGCGGTTCTTCATGGAAACCTTGGCAACCGGCGAGAGGCGATCGACAAAAAGGATACCATTGAGATGGTCAATTTCGTGCTGCAAGGCGCGGGCGAGCAAACCATCGGTCTCAACCACCAGCACCGAGCCATCGAGCTGCGGAAGCGTGGCCTTGACCTCGATCGGGCGGCGCACTTCGGCGCGAACGCCCCGGATGCTGAGGCAGCCCTCAAATCCCGGCTCTTTTTCATCGCCGTATTCCAACTCGGGGTTGATGAACACGAGCGGCATGATCGACTGCAGGTCTGCGTCCTCGCCATTGACCTTGAGATAGGAAATGCATTCGGGATCAAAGGAGCAATCGATCACCGCGAGACGAATGTCCTCGCCCACTTGCGGGGCCGCAAGGCCGACGCCGCTTGCATCGGCCATTGTCTCAAGCATGTCGGCCACAAGCGTGCGCAGACTGTCGTCGACCTCGGTGACGGGGCGGCAGCGCTGACGGAGGACGGGGTGGCCGTATTGGACGATTTCGCGAACCATGGGATGAATCAGATGCGCGACAGGCTAACGCGCGCTGGCAAAAGGTCAAACGCGCGGATCGTGCGTTTTTGCATCCGCTGGTTTTATCAACTTGCTGGCCCGCGCACTCGCGCTAGATTGTCGCACGAACATGCCAAATATCGTCAACCTTCTACAAATGCTTCTCTGGATCGGTGTGGTGATCGCCGTTTTCAATGTGATCATCTTCGTCCATGAACTCGGGCATTTTCTTGCCGCCAAATGGCGTGGACTGAAAATCGAGCGATTCCAAATTTGGTTCGGTAAGCCGATTTGGAAAAAGGACATCGATGGCGTGCAATTCGGCCTCGGCTGGATCCCTGCCGGCGGGTTTGTCGCGCTGCCGCAAATGGCACCGATGGATGCCATTGAGGGTGGTGACAGCGAGCGAGCCAAACTGCCAGCGATCACCCCACTCGACAAAATCATCGTCGCATTTGCGGGACCGCTTTTCTCAATGCTCCTAGCATTGGCCGCAGCGGTGGCCGTATGGCAGATCGGCAAACCGGCAGACTTCATCCCCTCACAAGAAGTTGGTTACCTTGTGCCCGGCAGTCCCGCTGAAAAAGCTGGAATCAAGGTTGGTGACAAAATCATCGCCATCAATGGCGAGGAGGTGAATGGCTTCGCCGGATCGCTCGAATCAATCAGCGAACGCATCATCCTCAGCCGCGGCAAGCACATCAGCTTCACAGTCGAGCGACCGGGCGAGGCGAAACCGATTGAATTGAAATCGGGATTCGAGACGGAAAAAAGCCATTGGTATCAGCGCCGCGGACTGCGACAGGTCGGGATCGATTCAGCAGGCCCGGCGATCGTTGGCGATGTCAGCCCAAACAGCCCCGCCGCCGATGTCGGACTTGTCAAAGGCGATCGCGTGATTCGCATTGATGGCGAAAAGGTGCACGGCATCATGCATTTTTCGCAGCACATCCGCGACAAGAATTGGCAGACCGTGACGATCGCTGTGCAGAGCCCCGATGGCCAGGTGCGCGAACTCGAAATCACACCCGAACGACCGCTTCAACCAACGGGCATGGATCCCAAAATTGGAATCATCTGGGATTCGCGGGCTGACATCGACAGGCGCTTGATCAAGCCCAGTCCGCTGCGCCAAGTGAGTGACAGTCTGAATATGATGTGGGTCACGATCACCAGTTTGTTCGCACCAGATTCCAACATTGGAGTTGATCACCTGAGCGGACCGGTGGGCATTGCCAAGATGCAGTACCAACTGCTTCAAACCGAAGACGGATGGCGGCGAATTCTTGCTTTCATGGTGTTCTTCAATGTGAACCTCGCCGTGCTCAACATGCTGCCGTTTCCGGTGCTTGATGGCGGCCACATCACGCTTGCGTGCTTTGAGAAAATTTTCAGCCGTCCAATCAAAGCCAAACCTTTGGAAATTTTGCAGTCGGTTTGCGCGATGCTGCTCATGGGGTTGATGCTTTACATCACCACCAAGGACATTGGTGACTGGCTCGGTCGTTCATCGGGTAAAAGCCAGGAAATCATTTTCCCTGCGGACTGACCCATGCCGATCGTGCTGGCATCATCATCCCCGCGCCGCAAGGAATTGCTCAGTCGCGCGGGACTCGACTTTGAAGTGATCCCCTCGCCTGCCGAGGAAGTGCATGATGCATCATTGTCACCTGCAACGCTTTGCGAACTCAATGCGACACTCAAGGCCGAAGCCGTCGCGACTATGCGCCCGGAGGCAATAGTGATTGGCTCGGACACACTGGTCTTTATCGACAACAAACCACTCGGCAAACCTGCGGATCTGGACGCCGCGCGCACCATGCTCGCCCGCCTTGCGGGCCGCACTCATCAGGTACGAACTGGCGTGTGCGTGATTTTCCCTAACGGCACTCGCAAGGTATTTCACGAAACCACGGATGTCAGATTCCATCCACTCGATGCCGATGCTATCGATAACTACCTTTCAAGGATCAATCCCCTCGATAAGGCTGGCGCATACGGAATTCAGGAGCATGGTGAGTTGATTGTTGAAGGCATCGACGGAAGTTTTGAAAATGTAATGGGCTTGCCGCTTGAGCAGGTGCTCGCGGTCTTGGCGGCCGGCGAGTAAGGAGTAGATCCACTACCCAATCCGTTGCGAATCCGATTGCGGTGCTCGCGCGCATCAGCAATGAATGGTGTGTGAAATCGCCTCGAAGGTACCCGATCATTTTTAATCCCAAGGCGCGCAGCCAAAGAGGTGAGCGGGTGCTGCGATTCATCATGAAGCACGCCAATCGCTTTGCGATCTACGCGACCAACAGTGCTGAAGAATCACGCAAACTTGCAAAGCATTTTGCGGACAATGGTGAACCTGTCGTGATCGCCGCCGGCGGCGATGGCACGCTCCACGAAGTCGTGCGCGGATTGACCGGATCACAAACCATGCTCGGCGTGTTGCCTGCAGGCACGATGAATGTTTTTGCCCGCGAGATGGGCATTCCATCTTCATCGCTCGAGCGCGCATTTGAGGTTATCGAAAACGGTTTCACGCGCGAAGTGGATTTGTTTGAAGCCAATGGCATTCCCTTCGTGCAAATGGCGGGCATTGGTTTTGACGCGATGGTGATCGAGGAAACCTCATGGGAATCAAAAAAAATGCTCGGCCCCCTCGCCTATCTTTTGGCGGCCGTGCGGGTGCTCGGAGAAAAACCACCGCAGATGCGCGTCACACTCGCCGATGGTCGTGTGATCCAAGGCGTGGCGGTACTGACCGGCAATGGCTCGCTATACGGCGGACCTTTCCCGCTCTTCCGCATGGCCGATAATCATGACTCAAAACTTGATGTACTGGTTTACAAGGAAGCTGGATACCGCTTGGTGCTTGATTCACTCCGTGGGCTTGCGCTTGGCGGCGTCGACCTGATGGATTCCGTCGAGTATTTCCAGACCGAATCATTCACCGTTGAGGCCGATCGCGAGGTGCCTTTCGAAGTCGACGGCGAGCTTGCCGGTCGCTTTTCGGAAATCCGTTTTGTCCAAACCACCAACCACCTTCGAGTGCTGGCACCCGAAAATCATGCCATCCATCGACCTGCAGAAAAATCCAATTCATGGTTCGCTTGGCCGCGCCGTCAACCCGAGCCCGAAAGCACCCGAAGCGCATGAAAATCAAACTTCCAGTGCTTTGGTTCAAGCGAGCAGGTCTCGTCGTGTTGGTCATGTTGGCCGCAACCATTATTGCAATCGCATGGGCCAACATCATCGCCAGTTGGTCCGCGCGCGGACGAACCTTTGATAGCATTGCCACAACGCCCTCATCCGAGGTCGGACTCGTTTTTGGAACCAGTGACCGCACGAGAGGCC
>JBMTCI010000115.1:0-4288 GCA_049430745.1 Luteolibacter sp.
GGATGCCGCGGTTGATGGCGAAGCTGCGGCCTTCGAGGGTGTATTGCGTTTGCGCGGGCGAGCTGGTCGAGGTGATGGGAAAACGCGAGAGCAGCCCGAGATGACGGACCGTGTCCGAACCTCCCGTGTGATGCGAGTGGGGCAGGTCGAGTCCGGCGGACTTGAGCGCTTGCTGAATTTCTGCGAGGTCGTCCTTGGTGCCGATTTCACAAAGACCGATCACATCCGGGTTGTGCTTGAGCAGGATGCGAAGGACCGCGGATTTTTCCGAGTCGGGTTTTGGCTGATTCGCCACCTGGCGGCGACCGACGATGCGATCCATGTTCAGCCAGTTTTCCACATTGTAGGCGATGAAGCGCAGCTTGCCGGACTTTGGGTCGTGATTTTGCGCAACGGTTTCAGTGGTTTCTTCCGCATCGGTTTGCTTGAGCCAAGTTTGCGCGGATGCTGGCTTGCGTGACTCACGCGGCGAGTTGTCACCCGAGCGGTCGCAGCTGCTGAAAATGAGTGCGCATAGAACGCAAAAAAACGCCCCGAGAAAATTCGGGGCGGATCTTGGGCGCACGCGAGTTAGCATGGCCCGTGAGGGAATCAAGACTCGCGAGGCTCTTTGCCCGGGGCGTCCTTGGTGCGGGACTCGGTTTCGGCCTGGGTAATCTCGCGCTCAAAGTCGTCGCGGGCTTTTTTGAATTCGCCCATGCTCTTGCCAATTCCACGGGCAAGCTCGGGGAGTTTTTTGGCTCCGAAGAGCAACAGGATCACGACGAAAATCATGATCATTTCTGGCATTCCGATGGGTCCCATGTCGTTTTGTTTTGGTTGGTCGAAGGCTAGCCGCGGAGACTTGGTGGCGCAATCAAATTAGGGGAATCAGCGGAAAAGTTTGGCCGTTTGATGCATTTTTTCGCCGAAACAGAGGCCACGTATTTTGCAAATCGATTGGGAAATTTGCCATCCGCAGAGATTGCTGCGCGATGTGAACAAGTTGTGAACAAACTGCGAACAAGCATGAAATGGTGACGAAATGCCCTGCATTTGTGATCCGATGCAATTTTTGGGTCTTTTTTCCTTGTCCCAAATGCCTCGTTTGATTCCCTCGCGGCGAAATTTTTGCCGAGCGTCACCCACTTTCGGCAAATTTCGGCACACGAAACGCTCAACAGCGCCGAACGGCCGCTCTGACCAAGACCATGATTTTCACCCAAGACAACACGCCGACAAACGAGGAGACCGGATCCATCATGAGCCGCAGAAGTCTCCTGAGTGGATTGGGCATGGCGGGTCTGGGATGGCTAGGTTCTTCCGCAATCGGATCGGCGTTTTCGTTGACCCCGAAAGTCACCATTCTGACCAGCCGTAGCAATTCGGCGACGCAACAGAGCGCTCAAACCCAAAGTGGTTTGGCGATGCCCGACTTGCCAGAGGAATGGCTGGCGATGCATGGCAAGTCCGCGAAGGAATATCTCCAATACCTCAACAGCCTCAAGCTCAAGCGGGTTGATCCCGCGCAGGTGCTCGAGTCCCACGCCAAAGAGAGGGGCGGCGTTTGGAACACTATTCCACACAAGTCTTCATGGCGTCGCATGGGTTACACCTTGCGAGTGGCCGAGCGCATCGCGCAGGAAATGAATGAATCGGAAGTCGAAATCATTTCCGCCTACCGTTCGCCAGGTTACAATGCCCGCTGCCGTGGTGCGCGGACTCATTCGTGGCATCAGCAAAACATCGCGGTGGATGTGAAGTTTTCCGCGCGCCCCTCGAAGGTCACCGCCATGGCGCGTCAGTTGCGCGACGAAGGTCTCTTCCGCGGTGGCGTGGGTGGATATTGGAATTTCACGCACATCGACGCGCGCGGCCAGAACATCAACTGGTAAGAAGTGAAGAGTTCGCATCGCGGCGCTTCGTGACGCTTTGCGGGATGCATTGACACCCGCCTTTTGCGATCGATAGTCGCAGCGAAATGTCACTTGATCGGGCATGATTCAAAGCACGAGACAGACTGACGAAATCCGCGGCGCGGGTGTGGTCGAGTGCTGGTGCCTGCACGGCGCGGTGGGTGCGGCGGGGGATTGGCGAACATTTGCCGCCGCGATGTCGGAGCAGTCGATCGCGACGCGGGCGGTTGACTTGTGGCGGTTTCTTGCGTGCGAGGCGATGTCGATGACTCGCTTTGGTGAGGCCTTGAATGCCGAAGCGAATGACGCAGGGGCGGGGCGAGCGAAGCGCGTGCTGGTCGGGTACTCGATGGGTGGCAGGTTGGCTTTGCATGCTTTGTTGCGTGACGACTCGCCATGGGATGCGGCGGTGATCGTGTCGGCGCATCCGGGCTTGGAGGACGCGGACGAGCGTCGGGCGCGATTGGCGCAGGACGCGGCGTGGGCGACAAAGGCCTTTGGTGGTGATTGGCAAAAATTTTTGGATGAATGGAATGCGCAAGCGGTGTTGGCGGGAGATGCGGTGCGTGATGCCGATGCGTCAGCACGCTTGGTGATGCGTCGTCGCGAGATTGCGCGGAGCTTTGTCGATTGGTCACTCGGCGCGCAGGAGCCGATGTGGAATGAACTTGGGCGGATCAAGATCCCGTTATTATGGGTGGTCGGCGAACGCGACGAAAAATTTCACCATCTCGGCAAGCGTGCTGTTTCGTCCATGCCTCAAGCACGACTGGTGGTGGCTCCGGGTGCGGGTCATCGCGTGCCGTGGGAATGCGGCGAGTGGTTTTCACAGCGGGTGATAGAATTTCTGCGGGCAGAGATCGCCTGACACGCGAATCTCCGGTTGCGGCGCGGGCTCCGAGTGTTCAGGCTCATTCGCATGTGGACGACCGCGCGCGAGTTTGAAGACATTCGTTATGAAACAACGGATGAGGGGAAAATTGCCAAGATCACGATCAATCGCCCCGAGGTGCGCAATGCATTTCGCCCGAAGACCGTGGCGGAGCTGTTAGAGGCCTTTGATATCGCGCATCAGGATCCGCAGGTGGGTGTGATCATTCTCACGGGCGAAGGAGATTTGGCATTTTGCTCGGGCGGCGATCAAAAGGTGAGGGGCCATGCGGTATACATCGGTGACGATGGCGTGCCGCGTCTCAATGTGCTCGATTTGCAAAAGAAGATCCGCTCGCTGCCCAAGCCTGTGGTGGCGATGGTGGCGGGTTACGCGATCGGTGGTGGACACGTGCTGCATGTGGTGTGCGATCTCACGATCGCGGCCGACAACGCGCGATTTGGTCAAACAGGTCCCAAGGTGGGGTCCTTCGATGGCGGACTCGGATCGAGTTATCTCGCGCGCATTGTCGGTCAGAAAAAGGCGCGTGAAATTTGGTTTCTCTGCCGTCAGTACGATGCACAACAGGCGCTCGACATGGGTTTGGTCAATACCGTCGTGCCACTCGCCGAACTCGAAACCGAAACCCTCAAGTGGTGCCGCGAAATGCTCGCCCACTCGCCGCTCGCATTGCGCTGTCTGAAGTCTGCACTCAACGCCGATTGCGATGGTCAGATGGGCCTGCTCGATCTCGCGGGCAATGCGACTTTGCTTTATTACATGAGCGAGGAAGGTCGTGAGGGCAAGCAGGCCTTCCTTGAGAAACGTGCGCCAGATTTCGGGAAATTCCCGCGGGTGCCCTGATTTTTAGGGCGATTTCATGATTGCCAAATTGCCGGATGGCGGTTTACTTTCCGCCCGCCGACGAGCCTCTTCAAGGGCTCCAAAAGCCTCATAGTGTAATGGTAACACCCCGGATTTTGATTCCGTTATTCTAGGTTCGAATCCTAGTGAGGCTACTTTATCGACCGTGCAAAATTCGGTGTTGTTAAGCGGAGCAACCAGCTGACGGTGGCCAGTTTCCATCAGTACTCAATGACCTTGTCGAGGCGGAGAATCCATCCCGCTTCGCCGGCCTTGAGCTTGTATTGGAGTTGGCGGGTTTTGCCGCTTGGTTGGCTGTTGGTGTCACCTTCTTGGTAGATCGGAAAGCGGCGCACAAAAGTGTTTTCGACCACGGCGAACGCGTCATGTCCCATGTAGCCCTTGGAGTTGACTTTGTCCTCCGACAGATCGGGCAAAAAGATCGAGCTGAGGGATTTTCGTTTGTTGGCGGCGTATGCAACGAGCGAGCCGTGGCTGCCGCTTCCCGCGCTTTGAACATACACATAAATTTCAGGAAAGCCGTTGGCATCAAGATCGCCGACTTCAGCTCCGATGACCGAGCCTTGCACCTCGATCACAATGGGCGTGTTTTCCTCCTCCAAGCCTTCGGGGGTAATGGTGAGCTTGTTGATAGAAC
>JBMTCI010000116.1:0-4261 GCA_049430745.1 Luteolibacter sp.
AGTGATGGCTGCTTCGAGTCGATGAAAAAGACAAGCTGTCAAAAATTCTACAGCAGACATAATCCACTCGCGCCATTTTAATGCATCGCTCGAGGCGTAATCGTTACAACAAGCATTCAATTTTTTAGGCAAATCAATTGCGCTGCTTCGTTCTAGTTGTGATGGAATGCATACTTCACAATGAAAATCCGCTCCGTGTAGGTTTGATGGGCTTTGGGCAAACGGGTAAGGCTGTCGCAACCATCTTGCTCAAGGATCCCAAGATAAGACTCGAATGGGTCATTCGAAAAAGCCACAAACTTGAACATCGCTCAGTCCCTGAATTTCTCGGCATCGATTCAGACGAACCGGGCTTGATCTACCCTTCATCGGAGTTCACTGCTGAGGAGCTACTGAAAACCCATGCTGTTGACGCCATCATCGATTTTTCTTCCGAAGATGGTCTGGAATATTATGCGGAAGCGGCAGCTCAGAAAGGGGTCACAATCGTCTCGGCTATCTCAGCTTACACCAAGTCAAAAGTTGATTACCTAAAAAACTTAGGCGCTCGAACAAGGGTTCTGTGGTCTCCCAACATTACACTTGGAATCAACTTCATGATTCTCGCGGCAAAGACGCTGAAATCAATCGCACCCTCAACAGACGTCGAAATCATAGAAGAGCATTTTAAATTCAAACCGGAGACATCTGGCACTGCGATGCGCATCGCAAAATCTCTTAAGGTCGAACCTAAAAAAATCAAAAGCATTCGGGCGGGCGGCATTATTGGGGTGCACGAAATTCTTTTCGGTTTTCCGTTCCAAACTGTACGTCTCAAACACGAATCGATTTCAAGAGAGGCATTTGGAAATGGTGCAAAATTCGCCGTGGAGCAACTGGTTAAACGCGATAAGGGGTTTTACACGATGGAAGAATTACTCGGGCCTTATTTTGTGGACACCAACATGAAATACTCAAATGGACAAACTCCTGTAACGAAGTCACTTGCTTTGCGCATGGCAGCACGAATTCGTGGACTATTGGGAAAATAGCGGCTGTCGTTACAAGCCACAATCGAGCTTCTCTTTTATGACTAAAGGCCCATCAGCCTTGGCTGATGGGTGCGGATACTCCGCAACGATAAGACAACGCGGTTGACGACTGTCATCACGAAGCGCAGTTTGCGGCGGATTAGATCGAACCGCGCCGCTCGCCGAATGAACCCGAAAAATTTCGACACTGAGGAAACGGGCCCTCAAGCGTTTTACATCTGCGGCCCAACCGCGTCGGGCAAGTCGGCACTCGCCTTGGAATACGCTCGCAAGCTCGATGGCGAAATCGTCAATGCCGACGCGTTTCAGCTTTATCGCGGACTTGAAATCATCAGCGCCGCGCCACCACTGCAAGAGCGTGAGCTCGTGCCGCATCACCTCTACGGCGTGCTGTCGCCGCAGGATTTAGCGAATGCGGGGAGCTACATGCGGCTAGCCCAACCAGTGATCGATGAAATCAAAAGCCGCGGCAAGACGCCGATCATCACGGGTGGCTCAGGTTTGTATTTGAAATTCCTCACCCACGGCCCGGCACCCCTGCCCAGCGGTGACGAACAACTCCGCGCCGAACTCGACGCTCTCTCGCTCGACGAGCTCGTCGCGCAGCTCCGCGCGCTCGATCCACTCGAGGCCTCGCGCACCGACCTGCAAAATCGCCGCTATGTCGAACGCGCGCTCGAGGTATGCCTCATCACGGGAGAAAAAATTTCCGAGCTCCGCGACCAGTGGGAACAAAAGACCCTTGAGGTGGCGCAACAACTCCGCGGAGTCATCATCCACCGCAGCCGCGCCGATCTTCATCAACGCATCGCCGCCAGGACCCACGCAATGCTAGAAGGTGGCGCGATCGAAGAGGTGGCCGCGCTTGGTGAGATTTCAGAAAATTGTTCTAAAGCAATCGGCATTCGGGAAATCCGCTCTCTCATCGCCGGAGAAATCGACCGCGCCACATGCGAAGAGCTCATCAACGCCGCCACGCGTCAGTACGCCAAGCGACAGGAAACATGGTTTCGCCGCGAAAAGTGGCTAACACCACTTGAGGCGTGAGCATGGCGCAAAACTTGGCGCTTGCGGCAAGCGGCCTGACGGCGAAATTCATCGCGTGATCATTGAGGCAGACACCGCCGCCGAACGACTCGACGCGTTTCTCGCAAGCCGTTTGCCTGACCTCTCGCGCTCGCGCATTCAGGCGCTCATTCGCGAGCAGTACATCGTCGTCAATGACGAACCCGCCAAACCGCGCGATGCCGTGAAAGTTGGCGACCGCATCGCCATCGCCCTGCCCGAGGCAGTTCCGCTCGATGCCGCGCCGCAGGACATTCCGCTCGATATCCTTTACGAAGATGACGACCTCCTCGTGATCAACAAGGCACCGGGCATGGTCGTGCATCCCGCGCCGGGAAATCCCGATGGCACATTGGTCAACGCCCTGCTCCACCACTGCCGCGGCAAACTTTCCGGCATCGGCGGCGTCGAGCGTCCGGGCATTGTCCACCGTCTCGACAAGGACACCTCGGGCTGCCTCGTCGTTGCGAAATCGGACGCAGCCCATCAGTCCCTCGTCACCCAGTTTTCCGAGCGCAGCACAATGGAAAAAATCTATCTCGCCGTCACCCACGGCGTACCCGCCCCCAGCAAGGACACGATCTTTACCCACATTGGCCGCCACCCGGTGAACCGACAAAAAATGGCAGTGGTCAACCCACCCGGCGGCAAGGCAGCGATCACCGATTACGAAATTCTCGCCACCGACGCGGCCACGCGCACCTGCCTCGTCCTTTGCCACCTGCACACCGGTCGCACCCACCAAATCCGCGTGCACCTCCACCACAAGGGCACACCACTGGTCGGCGATCCGATCTACGGCAAACCTAGTAAAAACGCCGCCTTGCCCGACCGCCTCATGCTTCATGCGTGGAAGCTTTCCTTCGAGCATCCCATCACCCGCCAGCATCTGTCCTTCGAGGCAAAGATCCCGCAGGAGTTCGAGGCCTGGACCCGCGATGCGGGGATTTGACCCTACCCTTTAAGGCTTCGGAGTAAGCTCACGGTGTCTTTGTTTCAGGAGCAAGGAACTATCGTAGCACTCCTATCATTTGAGTCATGACGGGTTTAAAAAATTTGTTTAAGAATTACGGATCATTCAGGATCAACTACTAAATATGCCGTGGTTTTTGGATTGACCCTACCATATGGGCGGCAATCATTTCGGTCGCATGCGTTGCGTCCAATGTGCGTCCCAAAAAGACAAGGTGCTCGATTCCCGATCATCCAAGGACGGCACCTCGATTCGCCGGCGGCGCGAATGCCTGCAATGCGGTTACCGCTACACGACCTACGAACAGATCGAGCGCACCGAGTTGCGAGTCGTGAAAAAAGATGGCACCCGCGAAGCCCTCAACCGCGAGAAACTCATGAGCGGTCTCATCAAGGCCTGCGAAAAGCGCCCGGTGCCGATGGACCGCCTCGACCGCGCAGTGGAGGAAATTCTTACCGATCTTCACAAGGATCACACCAGCGAGGTGCCTTCGGCCAACATCGGCGCGAAGGTCATGGACAAGCTCCACCAAATCGATCCGGTCGCTTATGTCCGCTATGTTTCGGTGTACCGCCAGTTCAACGATGTGAACGAGTTCATTCAGGAAATCCAATCGCTCTCGCGCCGCGCCGCGCGCGACCCCTTCCAACGCCGACTTTTCAAAGACTGAAACCCACTTCTCAGCCGTGATCGCCTTCATCGCCAACCGTCCCGCCCTGCAAATCGGCCGCCATCAGGTTTTCGATTACGATACCACTTGTTTGGAAGAAGCCCTGCGCCGCGCCGCCCGCGCCGCCGACCAAGAGGACTTTCCCTTCGTTCACGACATCCACAGCGGCGTGGTGAAATACCTTGAGACCAAATGCACGCTGCGCCTGCTCACTCTCAACGATCTCTATGAGCGCATGCGCAAGATGCTGATGAAAATCGGCTGCGTGAAAATCGCCGATGAACTCAAGCCGCTCGCGCCGCCGATCACGCTATCGCTCGTCGAGTCCGCCACCGAAGCGGGCAACGGATTCGAGCTCGCGTTTTTTGAAAAGCTCCGCGCGGAGATCAGCGAACTGCGCGAGGCGGGCGCGGAAAAAATTCTTTTCACCGGACTGCGCGAAAGTTCGCTGATCCTTCAAGGCTCGACCAAGTGGAACAAGCACTGCGAACGCATGCTCAGCGAAATGGATGCGTTCCTGCG
>JBMTCI010000117.1:0-4245 GCA_049430745.1 Luteolibacter sp.
AGCCCGTTGATCGTGAAGTCGCGGCGTTGGGCGTCTTCCTTCGGGTTGGAAAACTCGACCGATTCGGGTCGGCGTCCGTCGCGGTAGGATCCGTCGGTGCGAAAGGTCGCGATCTCGACATGGTGGCCGCCGTGTTTGGCGATCACGACGCCGAAGTGCGCGCCGACTTCGTTCGAGCCTGGAAACAGATCGAGCACTTCCGATGGAACAGCGGAGGTGGCGATGTCGTAGTCCTTCGGTTCGTGACCGAGCAAGCGGTCGCGCACGCAACCGCCTGCGAAAAGGGCCTCGTGGCCGAATGATTTCAGCTTGCGAGCAAGTTCCTTGGCCGCTTCGCGCGCGGTGATGGATGCGGGACTTTTCATTTCCCCATTTCGATTCATGTCAGTGGGCGAGTCGCGTCGTAGATCGCGACCACGCCGAAGGTGAGTGGGGTGGTGCTGGGATCGATCATGCCGCAATCGGTGAGCAAACTTTCCATCGCTTTGCCCGAGGGGAATGATTCGATCGATCCGCCGAGGTACTCATAGGCATCGCGCTGACCCGTGAGCAGGCCCGCGAGTTTCGGCAGAATGTGGTGGAGGTACCAGCGGTAGGGGATGCGCAGGAGGTTGCTGGGGATCGCGAAATCGAGGATGAGCAATTTGCCGCCGGGTTTGAGCACGCGGCGCATTTCGTGCAGCGCGGCTGGGTAGTCGGCCATGTTGCGCAGACCGAAGGCCACGGTCACGGCATCGAAGCTGTTGTCATCAAAAGGCAGCTTCAGGGCATCGGCGACCATCGTGTGGTTCAGGCCGCGGCCGGAGGCGTGCGCGAGCATTTCGGCGCAAAAGTCGGTGGCGATGACTTTGCAATCGCGGCATTGATCCTGAATTTCCAATGCCAGATCGCCAGTGCCAGATGCGACATCGAGCAACGATTTTGGCTGCCATGATTTCACACGGGCGGCCACGACTTTGCGCCACCAGATGTCGGCACCAAGGCTGAGCACATGGTTGGTGAGCACATAGCGGTCGGCGATTCGCGCAAAGGCATCGCGCACATAGATGGCGTCGGGCACGTGGAGAGAGTCGGGCCGGATGAGGAGTGAGGCAAGCGGGAAGGGGCTCGCATGCGCGGGATTTGTGGGATTGTAGCAGGGCTTTCCCGGTTGCGAGCTTGCGGAAGCGGCGACGAGGTGGTTTGTTGCGGCAACGAATGCATCTGCGCTTTACCGATAAGGAACTGGCCACACTGGTGGAAATGGTGAGCCTCGCGGCGAATGTCGCGTCGTGGAACCAGAAGGAGTCGGCCAGCGAGCGAGTGGCTGCCTTCGAGGACCTCGAGAGCAAGATCCTCGAAAAGGCCGGACACTCGGGCATGGGCGATTGGATCGAGTTCGATGAAGAGCGCCAACGCTTCCGCGTGAAGCAGGAAGTCGAAGAGCGCTTATTCTATCACGAGTGCTACGACGAATTTCGCAACGAAAGTTTTTGGGACGAGCTGGCGGTGCGTCTCGCCGACCGCGAC
The DNA here is from genome assembly GCA_049430745.1 of Luteolibacter sp. Lineage (GTDB taxonomy): Bacteria > Verrucomicrobiota > Verrucomicrobiia > Verrucomicrobiales > Akkermansiaceae > Luteolibacter. The sequence goes on from JBMTCI010000117.1 coordinate 1,510, forward strand.
CTGATCCGCGCGATCGGACTCAAGGATTGGGAAAAGCTCAGCGAAGAGGATCGCCGCGCGCGCACCACCGCATGGGAAAAACGCTACTGGGAGGAATTCTCCAAACACGGCGTCGACCGCGTGGCCGTGATCACGCCACCGGGTGAGGGGTGAGCGAGGAGTGGGTGGAATGGTTGAAGATTTTTGACCACAGATTGCGACTGATCCTATGAAAAAATCTTAAACACCGCAGAGACTCCACCTTCCAGAAAGGTGGTGATGATGAGCGGCACAATGCCTCCTAGAATTAATCCCCAGAATAACGAGAACACGAATGCGTTTTCTTTTCTCGCCTTCGTTGGCCAGATGGATTTCATGAGCTCCGCGACGACGATCATGATGAGCGCCAATAACGCTAGAGCATAGCCGATCATTGCAGAGGCCTGTGATCCGATCATGACCACAACAGTGATGACCACGGCTCCGATGAGAGACTTGGTTTGTGGTCTTCCGAGTTGAAGTGTCATGGCAAGTGATCGGATTATTTCGATTTTAGAATCTAGCGATATGCTGGCAACGGAAAGGGTCGCTGCGTTGGGCGCTTGTTTCCCATTCAAAACCACTTCGGAATGTAGATCCACCCGAGCATGGTGATCAGCACGATGCCGGCGAGGTTGAGGAGGATGCCGGCGCGGATCATTTGGGGCATGCGGATGAGGCCGGTGCTGAAGACGATGGCGTTGGGTGGGGTGCCAACGGGCATGATGTAGGCGCTGCTGGCGCTGAGGGCGCAGACGACGACGAGCACTTGCGGATTCATGCCGAGGGCGGGGGCCATGGCGGCGAGGACCGGGGTCATGGTCGCGACTTGCGCGGTGTTGGAGGTGAACTCCGAGAGAAAAACGGTGAGTGTCACCACCGCTGCGAGCATGAGGAAGGGTGGCAGGATGCCGAGGCCGCGTGTGGAATGACCGATGAATTGTGAAACGCCGTTGGCCTCGACCGCGGTAGCGAGGCTGAGTCCGCCACCGAAGAGAATGAGCACACCCCAGGGCAAATGGGCGGCCGTTTGCCAATCCATGACGCGGTTGCCCGAGCGGTCGGCGGACAGCAGGAAAAGTGAAATGGCCGCGAGCACCGCCACGCCGCTGTCGCTGAGGCCTTTGAGTGGTTGCATGTCCGCGATCGAGACATCACGCAGTAGTCCGCCGAAGATCCACAGCAGGGCGGTGCATGCAAAGACCGTGAGCGTGACTTTTTCACCGTGCGATAGCGGGCCAAGTTTTTCATATTCCTCGGCAAGCATTTTGCGTCCGCCTGGGATTTCCTCGAGGGGCGCGGGAAAGATCACGCGGGTGATGAGCCACCATGCGAGCGGCAGAAAGATGATGGTGAAGGGCAGGCCGATCGTGAGCCATTTCACGAAGGTGACTTCCTGCTGGTAGGTTTGCTCGATGAATCGTGCGGCGATGCCATTGGGTGCCGAGCCGATGAGTGTGGCGATGCCACCGATCGATGCCGCATACGCGATGCCGAGAAGAAGCCCCGTGGCGTAGTTGCGCTCGGTTTGATCGAAAGCATCCATGTCGCCGTTTTCGCCGATGCATCTTCCATTGCGGGTGTGCAGCACGAGGTTGATGACGCTGATGGCGATCGGCACCATGATCGCGGCGCAGGCGGTGTTGGAGATCCACATGCTGAGAAAAGCCGCGGCAGCCATCAGCCCTGCGCTCATCATTGAGGGTTTCGCGCCCGTGAGGCGCAGCGTGAAAAATGCCAGTCGCCGATCAAGGCCCCAGCGTTGGATGGCGAGGCCAAGCACGAAGCCGCCCATGAAAAGATAGATCACATCCGAGGCGTAGGGTTTGGTCGCCTCGGCGATCGAGGCAATGCCGAACACGGGAAACAGCGCGATCGGCAAGAGTGCGGTGACTTCCACATCGACGGCCTCGGTCATCCACCACGCCGCCATCCACAGCATCATCGCGAGTGTGGCGCGACCCTGATGGGTGAACTCGATCATGTTTCCCGCATCGGCCGCGTAGCGATCTGGCAGTAGAAAGTAACAAAGCAGCGCAAGCAGCGGGCCTGCGATGAGACCTGCGCGTCGGATCAATTGCCCGTGATTCATTGCTGCATCGTTCATGACCCTGCGCGTTGGGAGATTTTTCTCAATTACACTCAGAGGCTATGACGAATTCCTTGATCCGTCGCCGTCAAAATCACGTTGATCCCTAGCGTGTCAGTTGCCACGCAGCAGGGTCGTTTTGTGATGCCAGACCTCGTAGTCGCGGTTCTGGTATTCGTAAACGGTGGACTGCGAGTTGCTTGAGGAACTGCTGTAATCGTTGTTGCTGTTCGAATAGCTCGAGTAGTCGCTGGAATAATGTCCGGCAACGGGCACGGCTACGCGCTCAGTTTGCATGCCGCCATACACGCTCGAGAAGATCGCGACATCGGCATCCTTTTCGATCGCTAGCAGTCGGGCGTTTTGGGCGTCGATGGGTTGACGAGCGGTGGTGTCGCCGTAACCGATGACGCGGAACCCGCGATTGCTGTAGCTGTCGACATTCGCGTTGTGCGACTGCATCGATGTCTCCACAAGGCGGGGGTTTGGATTCGGCATTTCCCGCTTGGGCACACCCGGCGCCGAGCGGTAACCGTAGAAGAGCGGGTTCATCGAGCAAGATGGAAGAGCAAGCGCGATGAGCGGAATGACGAAAAGCTTGGGCGTGTGTTTCATGGGTTTGATGATGC
>JBMTCI010000118.1:0-4210 GCA_049430745.1 Luteolibacter sp.
CTATCCCCTTCCGCAAAAACTCGAGCCTTCAGCTCCCGATTTCCTGCGCGAGCCTTGAATGTGAGCCAGACTGTGACTGACGACCACACGACAAGCCAGAAGTGAAAGGCTCCGGTGATGGATCGCAGAGGTAATTTTTCTACGTCATTGATACTCAGTTTCGAGATAGGCGCGTAAATTGGCAGGCTCAGCGGCGACAAGCTCGTGATCCATGAGCTGTTGTGAAGTAGATCGTTGCTAATGGTTCCCATGATGGATCCCGCCATGATCGGAACCACGCCGATAAAAATCATTGCGAGGCCCAAAGAGCGCCCGCCTTTCCACTGAAGCAAAGTTTGAAATCCAAGGCCCACAACGAGCATCACGATCGCATATATGCCGAGCATTTCGATTCCCACACGATGGCCAGGATACCAGCGTGACTCAACCAGCTCGCAGGTGAAGACATGCCAACCAAACGCGGCAAGCATCGACATGATCGCGACAAACCCAGTTGCTGAAGCGGCATCACCAAGCATAGGTATTTTTTCCTGTCCATGTTTGCGCGCTTTTCTCCAGCCACGCGTCTGGCGATCGATGTTGGGCGTAATGATCAACGCGAGAATAAAGGTCAGTGACAGCGAAAATATTCCATAAACACTGATCATCACCAAGGCTTCGCCGTGCGTTGGTGCCCAATCCGCTTTCAGCGGAATAAAGCGCTCAAATCCACGCGATGGAAAAAGCTCGCCAGTTTCGATGAGTGGCAGCGCATTGCCAAGAAGCAGCACCTGCACCCATGCATAGAAACCGAGCGCCCATGCCTTGTTGAGCAGGTGGGCTTCATGACGTTGCCACTTGCGACATAGCATCGTCGCAAAAACAAGGATTAGACCACCTTGCGAAAAAGCGGTGAAAACCGCTTCGGGAAAATCGAGATCGAAAAATTTTACGGTAGGAAAAAGCTGCTGCCCGGCCTTGAGCGCGGCGGCAGCATTTTTTGGCAGAAGGCCAGGAAGGCTTTCCTCGAATACTGGCGTGATCGTTAGATACTTGAAGAACACCAGACCAAAATTCGCCATTTGCGGCACGATCGTGTAGAGCGAGAAAACGAGGCCAATCGAAATAAGGAAGGCCCAGCGTCGGTTGCGCACCACGGTGCCAGTGACGAGACCGGTAAAGTGATAGGTGAGCGTTGTGCTCAAAAGGATAAGGTAAAGTGGCAGCCAAACCCTGCATTCAATTCCGCCGCTCCACATCGCCCACGCGGTGAACGGCAGAGTGCAGAGGAACATCACGTATTCACGAACCGGCAGACCGAAAAGATAACCCAGCACCTTTGAAAGCGGCGTCATGGGAATGAGCCGTTGGTAATCAATGACCCCCTCGTCGCGCTCGGTGATCATGCCACCCGACGTCTGGGCAGTGCCCAAAACGAATAGAATCAAAGCCTGAAACACAAACAGCGGAATGATGGCAGAGCGAGCGGCGCTAACCGGATCCGTATTGGATCTAATCCCTATCGACTGCACCAACCCACTGATGAACGCCGCGATCAAAAGTGTGATCAGCAAAGCAATGCCGAGGCCGCGCAGGCGCAACCGCGAACGGCAATAACGTAGAAAAATCGGATTTTCCCAAATCCGCCACGCTGCATGACGCGTGAATTCAGGCGTATGGTTTATTGCGTTCATGGCTGTCGGTTGATTTCGGCGACCTCCACCAGCAGGTCTTCAAGTGATGAGCGTTTTTCCTCCAAAGATTTGATGCGTAGGCCTTGAGCAACGAGACCGGCGACCAAGGAGGCTTGCGCATGATCATCGCCATCAAATTGAAATCTGATCATGTTGGCATCCGCGCGCAGTTCGCGCACACCGCTCTGCGAAGACAGCCATGTCGCCGCCGATTGCGCATCATCGACAAAATGAGCGGTGATCATGCGGTTGGTGTTGCCAAGTTGGTGGCGCACCTCGTCGACGCTGCCCGAAGCCAGCAATTGACCACGGTTCATCACGCAGAGCGAGCTGCACATTTCAGCGAGCTCGCCGAGGATGTGAGAACTGACGATCACCGTTGCTCCATGATCCGCGATCTTGCAAAGCGCCATGCGCAGATCACGTCGCGCAAGCGGATCAAGGCCGCTCGCAGGTTCGTCGAGAATCAACACGCGGGGCCGATGCAGCATCGTCTTGGCAAGCACCACTCGTTGGGTCTGACCGCGCGAAAGTTCGCCGCACCACTGATTTCGCTGACCCTTCAATGCAACCGCTTCGAGGCACTCAGCTACGCGATCACGACGCTTCGCTCGACTCGCAATGCCATAGGCAGCGGCGTGAAAATCAAGAAACTCCCACACTTTCAAATCGGATGGTACCGGCGCAAGATCCGGCATGTAGCCCACCACGCGACGCGCGCTTTCGATGTCGTCCGCGATATCAATTCCATCGAGCAAAACCTCCCCATAGGTCGGCTCCATCAGTGTTGCCAGCACACGAAAAGTGCTGGTTTTTCCCGCACCATTTGGCCCCACAAGACCAAATACCTCGCCTACCGGAACCGAAAGGGAAAGGTCATCGACCGCGACAAAATCGCCGTAATCCACCCGTAGCGAGCGGATATCGATGGCAGGTGAAACGGCATTCATCACTTGAAAAAGCGTTGATCAAAAGTCATCAAGCGGATCCCAATCGGCAGGCAACTTGAGGCCGATCGCTTCGAGGTCCTTGGAAGCTTCATCGCGTCGACGCTGTTGTTCGGCGTCATAGGCGGCGCGTTGATCAGGCCGCAGCACGGAAAGCATCGCCTCACGCGAATCACCCACCGAAGAAAGCGCCCGGCCATCAGTCCCTTCAATGCGCAGAGCGGGGTCATAGTCCTTAGAGCTTCTCGCCATGATGCCAAATACCTTGTCGGTTTGCTCCGCATCAAGGCTGACGATTTTGTTGAGTCGCTCGACCTTCATGTCGGCGTATTGCTGCACGCGCTGCGCTTTCTCATTGATGCGCTCGGTCTTGAATTTCGCAAGATCCTGCCCGCTAAGGATAGTTTCCATGAAACGGTCGAGTCCTTCATCTGGCCGCGCATCCCGCGATGCACGCATCATGTCCTCAATGCGCGTGCCTTCCTGCGTGACCAATGCCGTCCATGCCTTGGCATCATCCTCAGCCTTTTGCCGAAACCATTGTTTGAGCGATTCCTGCTGCGCCGCATTGAGGTTGTACTTGCGCGCCATTTCGCCAACCCGACTGTCAATGGTGCGCTGCCCGTTGCGCACGCGCATGCGATCGAAGAGCGGCGCAAGATCGCGCAAGAGCGGCTGGCAAGCGCGAAAGATGTCATCGGGGCTCACTGGACGACCATCACGGATGTTTTGCCCCAGATCTCGCAAACGATCGGTGACCGTCAGCGTGGGACGTCGCCTTGATTCAGGCATGCTACCCTCTAACGCCGCGATGCGGATATTGGCCCGCTTTAAGTCAGACTCGAGCTTTTGCGCGCGCTCTTCGGGTGTACCAGCCGCCGCTGGCATGCTGTTACGATAGAGCGTTGCCCCTGCGCCACCCAAGGCCAGACCAATTGCAAGAGGGATCAGTGGGCGCAAGGACAGCATAGTTTGCATGATCTCAAAGTGTTCAATCACCTTGGGCATGGCAATCACCAAACACCCAGCTCAGTCAACTGACGCGTGGCAGCTTCGGCCCAGCCGCGATTGGCGGCGGGTGAGGCGGGTGATGGGTGAAGGACACGACCGACCCTTGCCGTGCTGCCACAGGCTTCCGCCGCGCGGTTGAGGCGATCTTCGGCAAATCCACCGACCCCGATCAAGTACGATGGATCTAGTAATTTGATCACCTCGGCGAGGTGCTTGAGGCATGCCTCTTCGACAGGTCGCATTTCGCTGGCCGAAAGCTTGTCCGGCGTGAGGTTGGCGCCCGTCGATCCCATCCACACCAGCGGACAGTAGTTCATCACGAAGTGGTCTTTGAAAAACAATTCCGATTTGCCGAATCGATCGGCAAACAGTCCCCAAAGCCTTCGGCCACTGACTTCAGATCGCTTGCAGTCGAAGCCTTCAATCGGCCGCTTGGGGTGCTCAACGCGCGGCTTTGATACCTCCTCGCAAATTCCCAACCAGTCACGGACAGCATCGACCTCGCCAAACGGCACGCCCGTCTGAGCCATGCCGAAGGGTCCGGGATTCATGCCGAGAAACAGCACGCGTTTTTTGCCA
>JBMTCI010000119.1:0-4202 GCA_049430745.1 Luteolibacter sp.
TCGGCGAAGGGGAACATCGCATCGGATGCCACCACGCTGCCCTTGAGATCGAGTCCGGCTTCCTTCGCTTTCCAAACGGCGATGCGTGAGGAATCGACGCGGCTCATTTGACCCGCCCCAATGCCGAGGGTGCGGTCGTTGGCCGCGTACACAATGGCGTTGGACTTCACATGTTTCACGATGCGCCATCCGAAGCGCATCGCGCGCATTTCATCTTCCGTGGGCGGGCGCTTGGTGACGACCTTTGACTCGAGGTTGTCGAGTCCGAGCGCGGTGTGGTCGCGGTCCATGACCATGATGCCGCCCGGGCATGAGCGGATGACCGATGATTTTTTCTCAACCAAATACGCGTCGTTCATCTTCATGAGACGCAGGTTCTTTTTCTTTTGGAGGAGCGCGCGCGCGTCGGCATCAAACTCCGGCGCGATGATCACATCGGTGAAAATTTCCGAAATGACGCGGGCGAGTTCGAGGTTGAGCGGACGGTTGCAGACGATCACGCCGCCGAAGGGAGCCTGACGATCGGTTTCGAAGGCCTTCTGCCAGGCGACGCGCAGGTCTTCGTCGTCTTGGCCCACGCCGCAGGGATTGGTGTGCTTGAGAATTGCTACCGTTGGGCGCACGAAGTCGAGGATCAGGTCGGCGGCGGCTTCGATGTCGAGGATGTTGGTGTAGGAAAGTTCCTTGCCTTGGATCTGCGAGAAGAACTTGCTGAAGTTGCCATAGAGCGAGCACTTCTGGTGCGGATTGTCACCGTAGCGGAGTTCTTGCTCGAGCGGCAGGCTGAGGGTGAAATTGCAACCGGTGCCGCGTCTGGATTGACCGAGGAAATTGGTGATCGCCGCATCGTACTGCGAGGTGCGCAGAAAAACTTTCACAGCAAGCTGCTCGCGGAATCCTTTGGTCGTGTCGCCGTGATTGACTTTCATTTCCTCAATCACGCGCGCGTAATCGGCGGGATCAACGACCACCGTGACATGCGAGTGGTTCTTTGCCGCGCTGCGCAGCATCGAGGGTCCGCCGATGTCGATGTTCTCGATCGCGTCCTCCATCGTGACATCGGGATTCGCGACGGTTTGTTCGAAGGGGTAGAGGTTCACGACCACGAGGTCGATCGGCGGAATGTCGTGGACCTTTGCCTGCTCGAGGTGGTCTTTGTCGTCGCGGCGGTGAAGGAGTCCGCCATGAACTTTCGGGTGGAGTGTTTTGACGCGGCCGTCGAAGAGTTCGGGCGCGCCGGTGAATTCGGAAACATCGATCACCGGAAGGCCGGCATCGCGCAGTGCCTTGGAGGTGCCGCCGGTCGAGAGGAGCTCTACACCGAACTGGTGGAGTTCGCGGGCAAAGTCGGCGAGTCCGGTCTTGTCGGAAACGGAGAGGAGGGCGCGGGCGATGGGCATGGTGGTGGGGGCTGGTTTCGCGGGAGGGCCTTTTTGGGGGCCCGCTCGCGGGGTTGACCTAGCCAAGTGGCGGACACGGGGCAAGCGTAATAGGGGAGGGTCGATTGCAGGAACTTTTGGCAATTCGGCAAATTTGGCCCACCTCGTGCTAATTCCACGGCAAACACAACCCATGAATTTGTTCGAGGGCTACGATCCCGGTATTTTTTACGATGAAATGTTCGCCTCCGATGGTGGGGTGAGGCCCCATTGCGGCCCCCTGCAGGATCGATTTCGTGAAATTGACCCGAAGGATTTCCTCGCCCGCAAGGCCAGCTCGGAGCTCTATTTCCTGCGTCAGGGCATCACCTTCAATGTCTACCACGACGATCGCGGCACCGAGCGGATCTTTCCCTTCGATCCGATCCCGCGGGTGATGCCGGCGAGCGAGTGGGAGCATCTTGAGGCGGGTCTCACCCAGCGGATTGTCGCGCTGAATTTGTTTCTCCACGACATCTATCACGATCAACGCATCCTCAAGGACGGGGTGATCCCGCGGTTCTACATTGAGCAGGCCAAGCATTACCGCCCGGAGTTTCGAGGGGTCGATGTCCCGGCGGACATTTACATCCACATTTGCGGCAGCGATTTGATCCGTGGTGCCGATGGCCAGTATTATGTGCTTGAGGACAATGGCCGCTGCCCGTCGGGTGCATCATACCTCTTGGAAAATCGCAATGCCTTGAAGCGCGCATTTCCGGGGATCTTCGATGCGATGGGCGTGAGGCCGGTCGATTCCTACCCGAGCGACCTGCTCGACATGCTGCATCACATCTCGCCGCGTCGTGATGACAATCCGGTCTGTGTGTTGCTAACGCCCGGATGCCACAACAGCGCTTACTTCGAGCATTGTTACCTCGCGCGGGAAATGGGCATCGACATCGTGGAGGGCGGCGACCTCGTGGTGGTCGATCAATTTGTTTACATGCGCACGACTCGCGGTTTGCGTCGCGTCGATGTGATCTATCGGCGCATCGATGATGACTTCATCGATCCTGTGGTATTTCGAAAAGATTCGGTGCTCGGCGTGCCGGGATTGATGAATGCCTATCGCGCGGGAAATGTCGCGCTGGCGAATGCGGTCGGCACCGGAGTGGCGGATGACAAGGTGATCTATTACTTTGTCCCGCGCATCATCGAGTATTACCTCGGCCAAAAACCGATTTTGCCGAATGTGCCGACCTATCTCGCATCGGAGGAAAAGGATTTGAAATTCATCCTCGATCATCTGCCCGAGCTGGTGGTCAAGGCAGCCAACGAGTCGGGTGGCTACGGCATGCTCATGGGTCCGACGGCGAGCAAGCAGCAGATCGCAGAATTTCGCGAAAGGATCATCGCCGATCCGCGCAACTACATCGCGCAACCGGTGGTGTCGCTATCGCGCTCGCCGACTTGGTGCGATGGCGCCATCGAGGGGCGTCACATCGATTTGCGGCCGTACATCATTTACGGCAAGGATGTGAAGATCGTGCCGGGTGGGCTGACGCGTGTCGCACTCACCAAGGACTCCTTGATTGTGAATTCATCCCAAGGCGGTGGCAGCAAGGACACCTGGGTGCTGCGTCATTGAAAAAACAGTCATGCTATCAAGAGTCGCCAACACGCTTTACTGGATGCTCCGCTATGTCGAGCGGGCCGACAACCTCGCGCGCCTGATCGATGTGAATCAGCAGCTGCTGCTTGATTCCGAAAGCCTCGACAGCGAGCGTCTGCGCGGATTTTGGCAGCCGATCATTTTGAGCACGGGCGATCAGGAATCCTTCAACTCGATTTACGATCGCGCGGGCAGCAGCGAGGTGATTCGCTACCTCACCGATGATCCACGAAACCCGAACAGCATCACCTCGTGCATCGCTTTGGCGCGTGAGAACGCCCGAACTGTGCGCGATCAGTTGTCCGACGAGTTATGGGAAGAACTCAATGCGCTTTATCTCTTCAGTCGCTCGGATGAGGCCAGTCGCTTGGTGGCGTCCGATCCTCCGCGCTATTACGAGAGGATTCGCCGCAGCGCAGTGAGCTTTCTTGGGATTGCCGCATCGACCACATCGCGCGATGAGGAATGGGATTTCATGGACCTTGGCCGATACCTTGAGCGGGCGGACAAGACCACGCGTTTCCTCGACGTGGCGAGCTACCTGCCCTGTGATGTGAATGAAATCGCCGATGCCACCACGGATCATTTGCATTGGTCGGCGATCCTTCGGTCGTGCAGTGCCTTGGGTGCTTTTCGCGCCGTGCAAAGGCAGATCACTGCCAAGGGCGTGATCGATTTCCTGCTGTTTTCGCCGCAGTTTCCTCGCTCGGTGCACTACTGCGTCGAGCGGGTCGATGTGAGCCTCCACCGCATCTCGGGCACGCCACGCGGAACTTTTTCCAACAAAGCCGAACGCGAAACGGGAAGGCTGCTCGCGGATCTTGCTTACGGCTCGGTCGATGAAGCCCTCGGTGCTGGGCTTCACGGATATCTCGACGCATTGCAGGAGCGCTTCAATGCGATCGGTGAGGCGATCTTCGAGACATATGTCTTGATGCCGGATCGCATCCAGACTACCGCGGAGCAGCCAGCAGGGTCGCTATCGGCCTTGGCGGCATGGCAAATGCAACAACAGCAGCAGTGAGTGGTTTGTCCGCGTCAGTTCCATCGTCGATGGGAGTGAAGCTCGCCGTGCTTCACCGAACGACATTTCATTACGGACTGCCGGTGACCTTGAGCGTCAACACGCTGCATCTCGAGCCGCGCACTTTTCCTTATCAGAAAACCAT
>JBMTCI010000120.1:0-4201 GCA_049430745.1 Luteolibacter sp.
CGAGTTGAATGCCGACGGGTATTGGGATGCGCAGGTTTTGGTGCGTGAGCGGTGGGTGGATGATCGCACGGGGGTGGTGGATCTCGCGCTCGATTGCGATCAGGGGCCACGTTGTTTGATTGGCGAACCGATCGTGAATAGCGTCGATGGTCGTGGTGTGAAGTTGGTGAGCGAGGAAGTGAAACCCTTTGTCGGCAAGGTCGCGACCACGGCGAATCTCAATGCCATGCGCCTAGCAGCGGAGGAAATCGCGGTGAGCCGAGGGTATCCCGATTCGACGGTAAAAATGGGAAGGTCGCCGCTGGCTGGGGTCTTTGTGCCAAATTTTCGCATCGACCTTGGAAAGCGTCTCAAGCTCAACCGCGTGTCAGTGACCGGGCTTGATCACACTGATCCCAAGCGGGTTTTGCGTCGCATGGAAGTTGCGCGCGAGGATTGGTACAACGAGGCGGCGATGAATCGCGCGGTTCGCGGGCTATTAGCGACAGGCGCATTTTCATCCGCGCGGATTGAGACCGAGGAGGTCGGCGACAAGATGGTTGATGCGACTTTGCATCTCACTGAGGCAAAAGCGAAAGAGGTCGGATTTGCGGCTGGCTATGGTTCGTATGAGGGATTCATCGGTCGGGTGAGTTATGCCGATCGAAATTTGTTGGGTCATGTGATCGGGTTGAACTCTGGGATCGAAATCAGCTCACGAGGTTTGCTTGGTGAATTGCGGCTGACCGATCCGTGGTTTCTTGGAAAGGATCTGCCGCTATCGGGTCGTCTCTATGCGTTCATTTACGGTCACGAGGGATATGACACGCGCGAGGAGGGAATTGAGGGAAAGGTGATTTGGAAATTTGGAGATCATTACGCGGTGGATTTGAGTGCGGTGTCTTCGGTGGTGAATTTGAGCGAGGATGGGCTGCCTGTCGAAGAGCTTGGTGAAACTGTGTATCTTCATCAGAGGGTAAAGTTGAATCAGTCCCTCGATTATCGAGACAGCGTGATTTTGCCCACCAAGGGGTGGCACCTGGATTGCCCTGTGGAGCTTGGTTCGGCGATTGGTGACATCAGTACCTCGTATGCGAGGCTTGGCTTGTCTGGAGGATGGCACAAGCGAATCCATCGTTTTTACGATTTGGGAATTGGCGGATCACTGGGCGGAATTTTTCCGTTTGGTGATAGTGAAGATCTTCCGATCGACTTGCGCATGTTCAATGGAGGCAGCCGCAGCGTGCGTAGTTTTCCGAACCGCGAACTCGGTCCTTTGGTCGAAGGGTATCCGACCGGTGGTGAGGCGGGATGGAATGCCAATATCGAGTTGATGCGAAATATCTGGGGTTCCTTGAGAGGTGTGACCTTTGTCGATGCGGGTGGTCTTGCGCGCAATCGCGAGGAGTGGGGTTCGGCTGATGTTGAATTGGCAGCGGGCTTGGGTTTGCGCCTTGATTTGCCGATCGGTCCCGTGCGTCTCGAGTATGGATACAATCTCACGCGTGATGAGGGTGAGCCATCGGGTACGCTGCATTTTGCCATCGGCATCGCCTATTGAACTGGGGCGTTTGGTGCTTGCGGCCCCAGCACAGGATCGTCATATCTATCACATGGCTCAAATCGAAAAAAACAAACCTACGGGTATTCTAACAGCTTTGTTCGCATGGTTCTTGATGGCGGGTTGGGCCGCTGCGGCAGAGGCTGCGAATGAGAGTCTTGATCAGAAAATCGACGCTTGGTTCGGGAAAATCACCAAGCCCTTTGTCGATCTGATCTTTTTCAAGGTGAAGATCGGCGGCTTTGAAGCCTTTGCGGTGATCTTCTGGCTCGCGGCAGCGGGGGTGATCATCACGCTTGCCTTCCGTTTCATCAACTTGAGATCCTTTGCGCTGGCCTTGCGGACCGTGCGCGGCAAATACAGCACGCCATCAGACCCAGGCGAAGTGACTCACTTTCAGGCGCTGAGCGCCGCGGTCTCGGGCACGGTCGGGCTTGGCAACATAGCGGGTGTTGCGATCGGCATTCAGAATGGTGGACCTGGTGTCGCGTTCTGGCTTTTCCTGAGCGGGTTCATTGGCATGTCGACGAAGTTCGCCGAGTGCACGCTGGGAGTGAAGTACCGTGAGTTTGACGCGGCGGGACGAGTGCACGGCGGTGCGATGTATTACCTCAGAAAGGGTTTTGCTGAGCGTGGCATGAAATCGGCCGGTCTTGCGCTCGCGGGATTTTTCGCGGTGATGTGCGTGCTGGCCTCCTTTGGTGGCGGTAATGTTTTTCAGGTCAATCAAGTGGCTGCGCAGTTGGTGAACATTACTGGCGGCGAGCAATCGTTCTTTGCTGATAAGCAATGGGTGTTTGGTCTTATCATGGCATTGATGACTGCCCTTGTTATCATCGGCGGCATTCAGGGCATTGCCAAAGTGACTGGCAAACTGGTGCCGCTCATGTGCCTGACTTATGTCATAAGTTGCATCATCGTCTTGGTAATCAACGCCTCGGGAATCATCCCTGCGATAGGCCGCATTGTCACCGAGGCCTTTGAACCGCGGGCCGCGATCACCGGTGGTTTGCTCTCGGCTTTCATTTGGGGCATGCGTCGCGCGACCTTCTCCAACGAAGCTGGTATTGGCTCGGCACCGATCGCCCATGCGGCGGTCAAGACGCGTCGTCCGGCTTCCGAAGGTGTGGTGGCCATGCTTGAGCCGTTTTTGGACACGGTAGTCATTTGCACGATGACCGCTCTCGTGCTGTGCGTGACCATGAAATTTGACGGCGACACTGCGGCCTATGCGATTCATGGGCATTCGTATGTGTTGGGTCAGGTCTCTGGCGATGGCACGAAGTTTGGCATCGAGATGACTTCGCTCGCTTTCGAGACCGTGCATGTGGCCTTCAAATACATCCTCTTTGCCTGCGTTTTCCTGTTCGCGTTTTCGACGCTCATCACCTGGAGCTATTATGGTCTTCAGGCGTGGCAGTACATTTTCGGTAAGCGTGAATTTGCAGCTAAAATCTATCGCGTGGTTTTCTGCCTCGTGATCATTGTTGGGTCTTCGGCTTCGATGGCCAATGCAACCGACTTCTCGGATGCGGCTCTGTTCGCGATGAGTATTCCGAATCTCATCGGTGTTTATTTTCTTCTGCCCGTGGTGCGGCAGGAGCTTGCCAGTTTCCTCGCGTTCACCAAGCGGGTGGATGCCGGTGAATTGATCGAGGAGGCCGACAGGCTTGAACGCAAGGATTGGGAAATCTGATTTCCGGTTGTCCCGCCGGTTTTGTCGGGTTGATTGCCGGCGCTGGCGGTGTCAGGCTCTGCGCGGATGGCGCGCGAATACAAGCTGCACAGGGCGACGGGTGGAAATGCCTCGGGCATTGACTACCGCAAGGCATTGAATGCCGAGCAGTACCGCGCGGTGACGGCGGGTGATGGCAAGGCCTTGGTGATTGCCGGTGCGGGATCGGGCAAGACGCGCACGCTGACCTATCGCGTGGCGTGGTTGATTGATCGTGGCATTGATGCGAGGCGCATCCTTTTGTTGACCTTTACCAACAAGGCCGCGCGCGAAATGGCTGAGCGAGTGAGAGAGTTGGTGCCGCAGGATGTTTCGGCACTTTGGGCGGGGACATTCCATTCGATTGGCGGACGCATTTTGAGGCGTCATGCCAAGGACCTCGGTTTCACCGAATCCTTTTCGATCATGGATCGCGATGATCAGAAGTCGATGCTGTCGTCGATTGTCGCTGCGTGCGAGATCGACACGCGTCAGCGTCGTTTTCCGAAGGCCGATGTGCTGGCATCGATGTTCAGTCTGGTTGAGAACACCGAGACTCCGCTCGAGGAGATTGTGGCCGACCGCTATGCGTATTTTTACGACTGGATCGATGAGTTGGAAAAAGTTCGCAAGGCGTACATCAAGCGTAAGCTCGAGACCAACTCGATGGACTTTGACGACCTTTTGGTGCTGACCGTGAGGCTTTTTGAAGAGCATCCCGATGTGCTTGAGTCTTATCGGCGGAGGTTTAGCCACATCCTCGTCGATGAGTATCAGGACACCAACAAGGTGCAATCGAGGATGATTGATTTGCTGGTGGGTGAGTCGAATAGCCTGATGGCGGTGGGTGATGACGCGCAGTCGATATATTCGTGGCGTGGTGCGGACATGTCTTTGATTTTGGGATTTCCCCAGCGATATGCGGGAGCGGAGATTTTCACAATCGA
>JBMTCI010000121.1:0-4172 GCA_049430745.1 Luteolibacter sp.
GACGAACCCCAGTGGCTGCCAGTTTCGGGATTGATCGATCCCGGGCCGGTGCTGCCGTAGCATCCACCGAGGTAGTTGGCGCAAATGACAAAATGTTTCTTCGTGTCGATTGCCTTGCCTGGGCCGATCATGTCGTCCCACCAACCGGTATGCAGTTCTTCCTGCCAAAGCGCGCCTAGACCCTCGATCGAAGAATTGCGGCCAGCAGCGTGATGCGAGCCGGAAAGCGCGTGACAAACGAGAATGGCATTCGACTTGTCGGCATTTAGTTCGCCCCAAGTTTCATAGGCGATGCGGACCTGCGGCAAAGCTCCACCATCCCGCAAGGGAAAGGGTTCATTGATCTCCAGAAACTGGGTCTTTGTCGCGTGGGACATGGGCGGAGACTAGTCGCTTGAGGCGACCCCTGCAAGCCGGCTTGCTGTCATTTGAGTTCGCGGCGCAACTCGGTGATGCCATCGCGTATCTCAAAGATGCTGCTGCGGATGTGAGCGAGGGCCGCAAGTTGATCGGCGTCCTCCTCATGGGTCATGAGCTCCTGGCATGCGCCGACCGCCTCATTGAGCCAGTTGAGGCAACGTTTCAAAATGGCGAGCACATAGCCTGTTTCGGGTTCGTATCCGCCGCTGCGATCATTGAGCGCACCAGCCAACTTGCCGCTGACTTGCAGCAAATTCGAGATCAAGAGATACGGTGGCGATCCCTGGCTGGATTCGCCGGAGACCACATCCATCGCCCTCAGCGCCAATTCCTGGGCTCGCGCTTGTAGCGGGTGTCTTTCGTATTTTCCAAATGGATCTCCATCGTCCGCGAAATCCGAGGCGCTGCCGATGTCGTCGAAATCAATTCGCCCACCCGCATCGATGGCGGACTCATCCACACCATCGCGCGCGTTGGCCTCATCACGCTCGGCCATTTCCTCCAGCAATCCATCCCAGCCCATCACAAACGCCTCTTTGCGTTCGCAGTCACTGTCCTCCATGTATTTCTCTAACACCTCTTGATACGCATCGGTGAGGCGGTCGGATTCCTTGAGGCGTTGCTCCCAAGCAAACTCATCCATGTCGTCGGAATATTCGTCTTCTTCGCCACTGGGTTCACGGCGGCGAATGACCTGTGCCATGAAGTCGCGCATCGCATTGAGATTGGCGAGCTTTTGCGCTTCCTCGCCATCCTCGTCCATCGTCCACGCGTGCGATGAAACCTCGAGCTTGTATTCCGTGGTTTCGATCACCACGCGGCCATTGATTTCGCCAAACCACTCGAGATAGAGAACATTTTTCCACTCGTAGGGAATTTCGCCGCCGGTTTTGTGAAGGTCGCGGACTTTGCTGTCATCGACGAGCGGCACGCGGACCTTCTTTGAGGCGGTCATGTCGCCGATGATGCCCTTTTGGTGGATTTCGATTTCCGCCGCATCCTCGCACGCTACCGGCGACGGATTGTGAAATGCAAGACGAGTGCCAGCCAGATCACGCCAGCAATCCCCCACCAACTCGAGGGTCATGGGTTCTTGGCGGCCCACCAACCAAATGCGGCCGATGGTTCGCCCTTCGACGCGGTTGTCGATTTCGCCGCGGACGACCGCTTCATCAATGCGCCATGCCATGGGTAAAATATCCGCACGCGTTGGCGATGGCGTCAAGTGGCTCATGTTTTTCAAGGGCCTCAAATCCTTGCAGGAAAATTTCGAATATCCGCTTGCATGCCGCGCAGATGTCCACTAACCCTTCTGCCCCGCCCGCCGGAGCATCAACGCGAGGATAGCTCAGTTGGTAGAGCAGTTGGCTTTTAACCAATTGGTCCTGGGTTCGAGTCCCAGTCCTCGTACTTCCGCCCTCTGAGGCTTGTCAGAAATTTGACTTCATCCGGTCGACATGGACAATATCGTCCATGGAACCCACCCCGAGGTATCTCAAGGATGCGAAGATCAGTTGGTATCGTTGCGAGGTTGATCCGACGCTGATGAAGGAGCTGATGCGGTGCAGCGATTGGCAGGGGTTGCGTCAGGCGCTGGGGCACCTGGGTCTTTATGCGGCGACTGGTACCTTGGCGTATCTCGCCTACCGAAATGTCCATCTCGCGAATTGGTATTGGTCGGTGCCGCTCATGTGCATCGGTCTTTTCCTGCATGGAACCGTTGGCAGTTTTTTGGGTGGAACTGCCTGCCATGAAATGTCGCACAAGACGCCGTTCAAAAACAAAAAACTCAACGAATTTTTTCTCAAGCTCTTTGCGTTCCTCGGCTACTGGGATCATGTGTGGTTCCGCCCCAGTCACATCAAGCATCATCAAGTCACCACACACGATGATTACGATGGTGAGGTGGTGCTGCCAACGCGATTCAGTTTCAAGGACTGGCAGTTCTGGCTCGGCATGTTCGCATGGAATCCTTTCCACACATGGAATGTCTATAAAACATGGATCAACCGCGCCTACGGCCGACTCGACAATGAGTGGTATCAACACGTGCTGCCCGAATCCAACGACAAGCTTCGTCGCGAACATCGCAACTGGGCCCGATCCATTCTGATCGGTCACGCCGTCCTTGCACTTGCGTTCATCCTTTCCGGTCACTGGTTCCTGATCGTACTCGTCACGCTTGGATCACACTACTGCAGCTGGCTCACTTTCCTCTGCGGCAGCCCCCAACACTACGGGCTCTCGCCAAATGTGCCCGATCACCGCCTTTGCACCCGCACCTACACCTGCGGCTGGTTACCGGGATTCCTCTACTGGAACATGCAGTATCATATCGAACACCACATGTTTCCGGCCGTTCCTTTCTACAATCTTCCTAAACTGCATCGCGCCATCAAACACGATCTCCCGCCCACACCGCACGGCTTGCGCGCCACTTGGAAAGAAATGCTCGGCATTCACAAACGCATGCAGATTGATCCAAATTACTGCTACATCCCGCCGCTTCCTAGCAACAAAGGCAACCGTGCGGAAGATAAGCTGCTTGAACGCGAAGCGGCATTGACCGCGTGTTGATTTGGTTTGCGAAAAATTCCCGAGGCGAGACAACCTCAGGTCATCACCAACGAACAGCCGCCGCGGCCCATGTGAGGCCGGCACCGAAAACCACCAGCACGATGCGGTCGCCGCGATGAAAGGCACCTTTGCGGTTGGCTTCGTCGAGCGCGATAGCGACGGCAGCCGCGGAGGTGTTGCCGTACTTGTCGAGGTTCACGAAGACTCGCTCGTTGGGCACGGCAAGACGATCGGCGATCGCGTCGATGATGCGGAGGTTTGCCTGATGCGGGATGACGCAGGCAATTTCCTCTGGCTTCCATCCGGCGCGGTCGATGACTTTTTCCGCCGCTTCTTTCATGCGGGTGACGGCGTGCTTGAAGACCTCCTTGCCCTGCATGCTGAGAGTCGCGAGGTTCTCCTCCACATTCGCCGCAGTGATCGGTCGGGCGCTTCCGCCGCCAGGGATCTCAAGCAAATGCGTGAGGTTGCCATCGGTGCCCATTTCCGTCGCAACGATCGCACCTTCGCCAGGTTGCGAACGACGAAGCACCGCCGCGCCAGCACCATCGCCAAAGAGCACGCAGGTCGTGCGATCTTGCCAGTTGGTGACGGTCGAAAGTTTTTCCGCCCCGATGATCAGGGCATTTTGAAATGCGCCATCCGAGATCAGGCGCTTGGCAATTTTCATCGCGTAGAGAAATCCCGAGCAAGCGGCGGAGATGTCGAAGGCAACTGCTCGGGTCGCGCCGATTTGCTGCTGCACGTGACAGGCGGTGGCCGGCGTAGGAGTGTCGGGCGTGATGGTGGCAACGATGATCAGTTCGATATCCGAAGCCTGCATCTTGGCTTGTTCGAGCGCGCGCCGCGCTGCATGGCTTGCCATGTGCGAGGTATGCTCTCCCTCGGCCGCGATGTGTCGCTCGCGAATGCCGGTGCGGGTGACGATCCACTCGTCGCTGGTGTCCACCAGGCTGGCGAGTTCTTCGTTGGTGAGGACCCGCTCGGGCACATAACTGCCAGTGCCCGCAATGCACACATCGGCTTCGGAATTCGGCTCACTCATGCGGCGCGAGATTGGAACCGGGCGCGCGCCCTCACAAGCGCGAATTTTTCGCTGATCAATCGACTGCGACTTCCTTCGTCGCAAGGTTTGCCATGGCCTCTTCGATGCGGCTGTTGACCTGCACCGCGAC
>JBMTCI010000122.1:0-4166 GCA_049430745.1 Luteolibacter sp.
GGCCGAATGTTTTTGTGAAATCAGCGCAGGTCACCACCATCCCGCCCGAAACGGTGACCATCGAGCCCGGCTCCAAATATTTCATCAATGCCGGTTCGGTGGGTCAGCCTCGCGATGGCGATTGGCGGGCCTGTTACGCGATTTACGACCCGGAGCTGCGTCTGGTTGTTTTCCGTCGCGTTGAGTACGATCTGCTCAAGGCGCAGGAAAAGATCCGCGCCGCCGGTTTGCCCGAAAAGTTGGCCGCGCGGTTGGCGGAGGGGTCATAGAGCGTTTTTACTGGGATTTTTGGCCTGCCTTGGGGCTTTTTGTTGTTGCAAATCAGTCTCAATTAGACCAAGTTTCGCGCAGATGCCTGCCGGACTTGCCGCCGAACTGGAAATTGACAGTGCCCTGACCCTGAATCAGGTCGCCGTGGGCTGCGATGTCACCATTCGCGTTCTCAACGGACCCGCATGCCAGCAGCTGCGGGACTTGGGTTTTTGCGAGCAACTTCAGGTCAGGAAACTCGCCGGCGGCCGCAATTTGATCTGCTCGGTGTGTGGCACCCGCATGGCGATCAGCCGCGAGCTTGCCGATCAGGTGGTGGTGGCACCAAGCCGTTGATTTCAGATCGGCATGAATGAGGCATCCGAGGCAGTGTCGGTGGTGGCTTTGGTGGGGAATCCCAACGCGGGTAAGACGACGATTTTCAATGCGCTGACAGGATCCAATCAGCGGGTCGGAAATTTTGCGGGCGTGACCGTCGAAATGAAGTCGGGCGAATTTTTCACACCGCACGGGAGAAAGATGCGGGTGGTGGATTTGCCGGGATGTTATTCGTTGGAGTCTACGACACCGGATCAGCGGATCGCGGCGCAGGCCATACGCGGTGAGTTGCCCGGAATGGAAAGGCCGGATGTGGTGGTGTGTGTGGTGGATGCGTCGAACCTCGAGCGTCATTTGCGTTTGGCGATGCAGTTGATTCAGGAGGGTCTGCCAACGGTCGTGGCATTGAACATGGTGGATGTCGCTGAAAAGGCAGGCTTGAGGTTGGATGTGGCGAAAATTTCTGAGGAGTTGGGCGTGCCGGTGGTGGCGATGCAAGCAAGTGCGCGCAAGGGGATTGTCGATTTGAAACAAGCGCTGCGGATGCCGTTTCCTGCGGTGCCGGAAATTTCATGGGATCGTGATGGTGGCGAGCAAGCGCAAGGCGAATTCATTCGCAGGCTTTGCGAACTGGCGGCAAGGCGACCGGGGGTGCATCAACAAACCCTGTCGGATCGCGTCGACGCGTGGGCCTTGCACCCGTTGTGGGGCTGGGTGGTTTTTGCGCTGATGATGTTTGCGGTTTTTTGGGCGATCTTTTCGTTTGCGGCGATCCCGATGGGGTGGATCGAGTCCTTGCAGGGATGGATCGCCGAGCGGATTGAATCAACGCTCGCGGAAGGCGACCTTCGATCGCTGTTGATCGATGGCGTGTTGGGTGGAGTCGGTGGTGTCTTGGTGTTTTTGCCGCAGATCGTACTCTTGTTTTTCTTCATCGGCTTGATGGAGAGCTCCGGGTACATGGCGCGCGCGGCCTATCTGATGGACGGCCTGATGTCCAAGGCGGGTCTGAGTGGAAAGGCCTTCCTGCCTTTGTTTAGCGCCTATGCTTGCGCGATTCCCGGCGTGATGGCCACCCGCACGATTGACTGCGCCAAGGAGCGCTTGGTGACGATTTTCATCGCGCCTTGGATGAGTTGCTCGGCGCGCTTGCCGGTGTATTTTTTGATCGTGCCCTTGTTGATGGGTGAGGCCGAGGGATCTTGGAAACAGGCATCGGTGTTGTTTGCGATTTACGTGGCGGGCACCATGACGGCCTTCATGGTGGCGCGTTTGTTGAGAAACAAAATGGGTGCGGAAACTGGCTCGCATTTCATCCTCGAGCTTCCGCCGTACCGCATGCCGCAGTGGTCGTACATTTTCCGCCATGTTATCGAGCGCGGTGGTGCTTTTGTCGCCAAGGCTGGCACGCTGATCCTTGGGCTTTCGATTTTGCTTTGGGCTTTGGGAACTTATCCGAAAAGCGAGGGCGATGATGCCGATGCGCTGGCGCATAGCGCGATGGGGCGGATGGGTGCCTTCATTGAGCCAGTGGTCGAGCCGCTGGGTTTTGATGGTCGGGTTGGCACGGCGATCCTCACATCGTTCGCGGCGCGTGAAGTGTTCAACTCCTCGATGGCGGTCATGTTCCGCGTCGATGAGGGCGAGGGTGGTGAAGAAGAGGCGCGCGCGTCGTTGCGTGAGCGTTTGGCTGTAGCAAAATGGACGGATGGCCGACCCTTGTTCACACCGCTGGCGATGATCTCTTTGCTGATCTTTTACATTTACGCTCTGCAATGTCTGCCGACATCCGTGGTCGTGGCCAAAGAGTCGGGCTCGTGGAAATGGGCAGTCGGGCAATTCGCTTTCATGTCGGCCTTTGCGTATCTTGCCTCACTGACAGTTTATCAATTCGGTCGAATGATGGGATTCTGACATGGACTGGCAAACTTACACAGCGGCGGGCATGGTGGCCCTCACGGTTTTGATTTTTCTCGTGCGTCTTGCGCGCAGAGGCGGTGGCGGATCAGGCTGCGGCGGTGGTTGCGGCTGCAGTGATAAGCACAAGCACTGAGCTCGTACGGGCAGGTTTGTGGCTCAGTCCTCTTCGAACTTGCGCGAGATCAAATCCTCAAGCGCGGCAAGCGCCTGATCAGCATCCGCACCTTCGGCGCTGACCGTGATGACTGAGCCATGTCCGGCCGCAAGCATCATCAGGCCCATGATGCTTTTGCCATCCACTTCCTCGCCGTCTTTTTCGACAAAGATGTCGGATTGAAAACGGTTTGCCATCTTCACGAACTGCGCGGCAGGGCGGGCATGGATGCCGAGTTTGTTGAGGATGGTGAATTCTTTTTTGGCCATGAACGGGGGTGAACGGTTGGGCGAGTCTAGGGCGCGGATGGCACAGCCTCCAAGGCAAAATTTGCGACCCTCGGGCATCGAGGCAAGGACGCTAAAGGCAATCTGCAAAAATTCGCGTTGATTCTAGCCCCCGATGGCCATGAAAGTCGGCGCGTCATGCTCGATATCCGCGTCATCCGCGAAAACTCCGCCGCCGTCCAAGAACGCCTCAAGCTTCGCGGTGGCGATCACTGGAAGCTCGTCGATGCGGTGCTCGCCTGCGACGAGAAGCGCCGCAAGGCCGAGACCGAAAAACAGCAGCTGCAAAACGCGCGCAAGACGACATCCAAACAGATTGGCATGCTCAAGGCCAAGGGCGAGGACACCTCCGCGATCGAGGCCGAAGTGCGCGGGATCAACGAGCAAATCGTCGCGCTCGATGTCGTCGCCGAAGATGCCGCGGCCGAGCAGGCAGACCTTTTGTTGAACATTCCCAACCTGACGCATGACGCCTGCCCAATCGGCAGTGATGAGTCGGCCAACCCTGTGGTGCGTGAATGGGGAGAAAAACCATCGATCGCCGAAGCGAAGGATCATGTCGATATCGCGCTGCGCCATGGCTTGATCAATTGGGATGACGGCACGCGCGTCACGGGATCGGGCTTTGTCGTGTATCGCGGGCTTGGTGCACGGCTTGAGCGGGCCTTGATCAATTTTCTCTTGGATACGCAGTCCGCTAATGGCTACGAGGAAGTGAATGTGCCGCACCTCGTGAAGCGCGAGTGCATGGAGGGCACCGGGCAGTTGCCGAAATTTGAGGACGACATGTACGGCACAGATCCCGGCGAGGATGGAATCAACCGCGTGTTTCTCGCGCCGACCGCCGAAGTGCCGGTGACGAATCTGTATCGCGACATGATTTTGGCCGAGTCGGAACTGCCGGTGAAAATGGTGGCCTACACGCCGTGTTTTCGCCGCGAGGCGGGATCCGCTGGTCGCGACAACAAGGGCATCATTCGCATGCACCAATTCGACAAGGTCGAGCTCGTCCAGATTGTGCATCCCGACAAGGGCTTTGAGGTGCTGGAGCAACTCACCGCGCATGCCGAGTCGATCCTGCAAAAGCTTGGTCTGCATTACCGCGTCATCGAGCTATGCTCGGGCGACATCGGATTTTCATCGGCCAAGACCTACGACATCGAGGTTTGGGCGCCGGGTCACGGCAAGTACTTGGAAGTGTCGAGTTGCTCGTGCTT
>JBMTCI010000123.1:0-4161 GCA_049430745.1 Luteolibacter sp.
TTCTGGACAACCCGGAAAATCCAGTGACCCAAAGAATCCTATGAAATCAATAGATACCCCACCATCCGAGGGGTCGTGGCGGATGGGCTGGGGTCGTGGCGTTTCAGGGCAGGGCCATCTTCAGAGCTGATCAGAGAAGCAAGCTGCCTCCAAACTTTTCACCTCACTCGATCTCAACGCCACTCTTGGCGTGGATCCATTTTTCGATGTGGCCGTTTTTGATGAGGGCCTTGGCGCGCATGGTTTTTTGACCAAGGATGGTGGTGGCTTCGTAGCTGACGATTCCCGTGTCGTAGGTTTCTCCATCAATGGTTTCTGTCGGGCCTGCGGACCAATCGGTGATCTGGCTGACGCCGAATTCCTTGGTCGGTTTGATTTGCAGGCTGTCACGCATGAGTTTCACAGGATCGAGTGAGCCACTGGATGCGGCAACCGTTGAGCTGGGAGCGCTTGGGGCGACAGGCTCGGGGGTAGGAGCTGCTTGAACTGGTGGCGGTGTCGGGGTGGTGGGTGCGGTTTCAACTGGCGCGGGTGCCGCATGGAGTGGCATGCTTGCCAGTTGTTCGGCGAGGTCGGTTTTGTGAATGGGAAGTTTGATGAGATAGTTGGTTCCTTTCACGCGCACGCTGATATCTGGCGGGGTAATTTTGACGGGTTGCACTTTGCTGCCCGAGGTGGCTGTGATCTCGAGTCCCGTGTTGGGATCTTTGAAACGAATGTCGTGAAAGATGGTGATCTCTTGCGGCAGTTGATTGGGGCGCAGCGATGTGAGATCGATGTTGGGAAGGGATGGGCTCGTGCGTTTGGCCTCGTAGGGGATCCCTGTGATGGCGTAGCGCAGATCGGGCTCGTGCTTGTAGCCAAAGTAGATGGCGGCGCAAACGACGGCGAGCGTGAGAAGTTGTTTCATGATTCGATGGGATGGTGAAAAATTTTCAGTGGGCCGCAGACTCAAGGTGAGCGAGCGCCTTGGTGAAGCTGGCTTTTTGCAGATAGTGGCGAAGCTGTGGATCGAGATGGTTTTTGTTTTCCTGATGCCATGCCGTGATGGCCTCGGAAACTTCGCGCAAGGCATCGAGATGGCTTGCAGAATCACGGTCGCGCCAAGCGTGATCGGCGATGACGGCTTCGCGGCGCTTGAGCAATTCGATGAGCAACTGGTGCATGTGTGGTGATTCAAGCACGATCGGCCCGCTGAGCCAATGGGATTGTTGGCAAACGAGCGCTTGCCGCGATGGCGTGATTTGCTAGGAAAGCGCTGTGACTCGGCCCAGTGATGTCAGAGAAGTCCTGCAGTACATTCCCCAGTTCCGCGGGAAGGTCTTTCTCGTGCTGGTCGAGGCCGGGCTTTTGCCCGAGCCGGCGCTTGCCGAAACCCTGCTGGACTTGGCGGTCCTGGAGGACTTGGGCGTAAAGCTGGTGCTGGGGGTCTTGGGTGGGGATTTGAAGGATCTCTACGATTGGACCCTCGAGTGCGAAATCATGGCCGCGCGGGTTGTCTCTCCAATTTCAGATCCAACTGCGGTGCGCGAGGTACTGGACATTCTGGGTCGAGGTCAGTCGGCGATCATCGATGCCTCGCAGGTCGGCCCTCTCGACAAAGCTGTGGTGAATTTTGCCAAGGGCATCGGTGTCGCAAAGATCATCGCATTGCTGGAAGAGACCATCCTTGTCGATGGAAACTCCGCGCATGCGATTCGTGCCGCCGAGGCCGAGTCTTTGCTGGCCCGCACCGATTCACGCGGGGCCGCTCTGCTGATGTCTGCCGCGAAGGCTTGCATGGATGGTGTGCCGCGCGTGCATGTGCTCAATGGAAGGCGTCAGGGTGTGCTGGTCGACGAGCTGTTTTCCAACGAAGGCGTTGGCACGATGGTGCACGCCGACAGCTACCGCTTGATTCGGCCCTTGCGCGAGGAAGACATCCCCGAGTTGCTTGGCATGATCGGCAGGTCGGTGCGTCGCACCAAATTGGTCGAACGAACCTACGAGGACATCCAATCAAGGATCGACGATTTCCATGTGCTCGCGATCGACGACAACGTCGTGGGTTGCGTGGCGCTGCACGCGTATCCAGCCGAGCAATGCGCCGAAGTGGCATGCCTGTATGTGAAGCAAGCGCACGAGCGGCGGGGCTATGGGATTGAGTTGGTAAAGCACGCTGAATCCGTTGCGAAAAACATTGGCATCCCGCGCGTGTTTGCGCTCAGCAATCGTGCGGCAGATTTTTTCATCAAGCGTCTCGGTTACAGCGAGGCGTCGGCCGATGTCCTGCCGACGAAAAGGAGAAAGCAATACGAGGAGAGCGGACGCGACTCTCGGATTCTTTCGCGGAGCTTGGATTGAAGAGTTCGCTAGGGCGTGTGATCACAGCCCTGTGCACCATCATGGCAACAGGTCGGTGTAAGTACCAGGATCGCTGCCGGGGATTTCGATCGCGCCGCAGTTTTTTTCGTAAAACTCTTTTGGGCCCACACCGCCGATGATCGCGTAGGCGTAGCCTGATTCGCGCAAGGCTTCGAGCGACTTCATCAGCAAGGCCTTGCCGAGCCCGAGTTTGCGGGCGGATTCCAAGACGCCGGTCGGCCCGAAGAATCCGCGCAGAGTCGTGTCGTAGCAGGCAAAGCCAAGAATCTCTTTGTCCTTCGTCGCGATGAAACAGGCGATGGGTTGACGAGTCATCGCGACCTCGACTTCGCTGACCCATTTCTCGGAAAAGTTGGCACGCACGAACGCAGCGACCGTGTGTTTCTCGAAAGCTCTTGCACGGCGCAGCGTGACGCCATGGTCAGCGACTTTTTGATAGGTCTTGGACGAGTCCGGCAAGTCATAGAGGCGCACGAGCATGTCGATCATGCCCACATTCAAGCGAAACGACGATGCGGCGGGAAGCCTCGAATTTGCCGATCGTACCGATCAGTGAAGCGCGGGGTAGTCGGTGTAGCCCTTGGGGCCTGGCGAATAGAATGTGGAAGGATCCGGCTCGTTGAGGGGCCCGCCGCAGCGAATGCGCTCGGGCAGGTCGGGGTTGGCGAGGAAGGATGTTCCAAACGCGACCGCATCGACCTTACCGGCTCCGATGGCCTCGTTCGCTTCCTTGGCGTCGTAGCCCATGTTGGCGATGAGCTTGCCTTGGTAAATTTTGCGAATGGGCGTGAGCACGTCGCCGTGTTGTTGCTGGAAGAAATCTGCACGCATCACATGAAGGTAGGCGAGGTGGCGTGAGTTGAGTTGCTCGGCCAGATAAGTGGCCACGGCGATAGGATCGCTATCGATCATGCTGTTGAAACTGTTGAGCGGAGAAATGCGCAGCCCAACGCGGTCGCTGCCGATGGCGGATGACACGGCATCGACCACTTCGAGCATCAGTTTTGCGCGGTTCTCGATCGATCCGCCGTAGGGGCCACTGCGATGGTTTGAACCGTCGCGCAGAAATTGATCGAGCAGGTAACCATTTGCGCCGTGCACTTCGACGCCATCGAATCCTGCAGCGCGCGCGTTGAGAGCGGCGGTACGAAATCCTGCGACGATGGATGGTATTTCATCATCACGCAATTCGCGTGGTGTCACATAGGGCTTTTTGCCTTCGGGCGTGTGGACTTCTTCGCCGACGATGCCGATGGCACTGGGTGCGACTGGTTGCGCGCCGCCGTTGAGCAGCGGATGGCATGCACGGCCACCGTGCCAGATTTGCAGAAAGATGAGTCCGCCAGCTTGGTGCACGGCATCGGTCACGAGTTTCCATCCGGCAATTTGTGCCTCCGAATAAATGCCTGGCTCCATCCAGAATGCCGAATTGCCCTCCATCGCCATCGTGGCCTCGGCGATGATGAGTCCGGCGCTCGCACGCTGCACGTAGTGCTCCGCCATCAAGGGCGTCGGGATGTGATCCTTCTCGGTGCGGCAGCGGGTGAGCGGTGCCATCAAAATGCGGTTGGGAAGTTGCAAGGCACCAAGAGTCAATGGCGTGAAGAGGTCGGTCATGATTTTAGTGGGGGTTGAATGTTGATGAAATGAATCGGCAAAACTTTTGCTGCCTGACCAAAGCACATCTGGCGGCATCGGCCACATCTTTTCGCAAATGGCCTAACGCTTGCCCGGCCAGATCAACTCAAAGTGATTGGGATGATTTTCCACCTGGCGGATAAGTCCGTTGGCGGTGAG
>JBMTCI010000124.1:0-4128 GCA_049430745.1 Luteolibacter sp.
GCTTCCGGCGCATGGAGCACGAGCATTTTCATGCGGGCGTCGCTGGGCACTTGTGAGCGGGTGGCTTTGGAAACGATGACCATCAGCAGGATCGCGGTGGGCACGGTCCAGATGGCGGGTTGCTCGGCGAGGATGCGCAGCAGCGGATGCTCTTGCCAAAAGATCGAGAGCGCGTTGGGTGACCATGTCGTGCCGGCTTTGAGCGCGGCGGCCTGACCATTCTTTGCAATGATGTCACTGACGCTGGTGAGCGTGACGCATGCCAGCGCAAGAATGCCGCCACCAAGCATGCCGGTGGCCGCGCCGCGCATGGTCATGCCACGCCACCACGCGCTCATGAAGAGCAGCGGGAAGTAACTCGCAGCAGCGATCGCGAAGGCCTGACCGACCATGAAGTTGATGTCGAGAAGCTCGACTTGCGTGCCGAGCAGCATCGCAAGACCGCCAACGACGATGGCGGCGATCTTGAACATGCGCATGCGTTGGGCGGGAGTGGAGTCGGGCTTGAGCATGCGGCCGTAGATGTCGTGCGCGACGGCACTGGTCATCGAAACAAGCAACCCACTAAAGGTGCTCATGAATGCCGCGAATGCACCAGCGCAAGTGATCCCGCTCAGTATCGAGCCAAGGATGTTGCCTTTGCCGAGCAGGGTGGGGAGTTCGAGCACGACTTTGTCGGGGCCCTTGGATCCCGTGGCATTATAGAGTTCGGGCATGAAATTTCTTCCCAGCACACCAAACACCGGAGGGAACACATAGAAAACGCCGATCAGAATCATCACCCACATCGTGGTCTTCTTCGCCGCGACACCGTCGGGGTTGGTGTAAAAACGCACGAGGATGTGCGGCAGACCTGCCGTGCCGCAGACGAGCGCGATGATGAGCGAGTAGGTATAAATGAGTGAGAGTGGTCTGCTTTCCTCTTCCGAGAGACCGGCGGCTTTGGCGGCCTTGGTCGTGAGCGGGCCAAAGGGAGCAAGCCATTGATCATCCTTCGGCGCTTTTTCTGGCAGTGGCTTGCGGGCCTGCTCGGTTGCATCCACGCTTTGCTCGATGGCAGGCGGCGCGGCTGCGTCATTGAGCGAAAGGTTTTTTCCGTATCCGCCATAGACCGAAAGCAGCACAAAGATTGGCAGTGAGATCGCAAACATTTTGATCCAGTACTGCACAGCCTGCACCAGCGTGATGCCTTTCATGCCGCCGAGCGCGACATTGAGCGTGATCACTGCGCCGACGATTACCACGCCAACCCAATAGGGAAGGCCAGGCAGGATGTACGAGAGCGTCACACCCGCACCTTTCATTTGCGGCATCGTGTAGAAGAAGCCGATGAAGAGCACGAAGCACACCGCGATGCGTCGAAATAGCGGAGAATCGAAGCGGCCTTCGGCGAAATCCGGAATCGTGTACGCACCAAAGCGGCGCAGGGGTCCGGCGATGAAGAGCAAAAGAAACAAATATCCGCAGGCATAGCACACCGGGTACCACAGTGCGTCATAGCCAGCCGACATCACCATGCCCGCGATGCCCATGAAGCTTGCGGCGCTGAGGTATTCGCCAGAAATTGCCGAAGCGTTCCAGCCGACCGACACCGAGCGACCAGCGACAAAAAAGTCGGAGGCCGACTTTGAGGTTTTGGCCGAGCGAAAGCCCATCCAAATCGTGGCCACCACCGTGATGGCCGAGAGAGCTAGGATCCAAGGGTTGATTTGTGAAAAGTCCATGATCGTTGGGTTGGCTTAGGATTGTTTGCGATTGTTTTCCTCGGCGAGTTTCACCTCAGCGGCTTCGAGTGCCATCGAGCGAGTGATGAACCATCTCGCGATGATCCAGACATAAGGAAAGAACAGCACGCCAAGGACCAGCCAGCTCAGCGTGAAACCTCCGACGCGTGTCGCCATGAATTCCGGCGCGAAATAGTTGAGCAATGGGAGTCCGAGCAAGAGAAGAAGGAAGGCAAGCGCGCAAGCGAGCGAAAGGCGCAACTGACGCTTCATCAGGCCTTGGAGGAATTCCTCGCTGTGGATAAAGTCGCGATGATCGGGTGTTTCGGGTTTCATGGGTGGCAAATGATGTTTGATGACGGGCAAGTGAACATCCCGAGCATGCCATCAAGACATGAGGCTGGGCGGAGGGCGTCAAGAACCATTTGGTGTGCGGCAATCTTCAACGAAGGAGGTTTTCATGATTCGAAATTTGCGAATGGCAAAGTGCCGTTTGTCGCCTAGTCTCCGCGCCATGAGCCAACTCGCTTCATTCCTAGACCCGCAGAGCGTTTCGCTCAAAGTCTGCGGCGTGACGAATGAGGCCGACGCGCAGGGCCTGGCCGACCTGCGGGTCGACGCGATTGGTATCAACTTCTGGCCTGGTTCGCCGCGACATGTCGCAAGCACAGATGTCGCTTGGCTATCTTCACTGAAGGGTCGCATTCTTCGCGTCGGGGTTTTTGTCAATGCGCCTACCGAATTGCCCATGCGCTTGTTTCGCGATGGCTTGATCGATCTGGTGCAACTTCACGGCGACGAGACACCAACCGATGCGGCAGTCTTTCGTGAAGCGCACATACCGTTCATCAAGGCGATCGGTGTCAAAACGCTCGCTGATCTCGATTGCGTGGAAGATTTCGGCGCGTCCGCGATCTTGCTCGATGCCCACGCGCCTGGTGTTTATGGCGGCACGGGAGAGACATTTGATTGGAACACCGCGCTGGATTTCAAATCAAGGCACCCGCACCTGCCGCTCATTCTTGCGGGTGGGATCAAGCCAGAGAATGCCGCGCGCGCTGCGGAAATGCTTCATCCCTCGGCGCTCGATGTTGCATCTGGCGCGGAGTCCTCGCCCGGGATCAAGGACTTCGACAAAGTGCGCGGATTGCTGAGGGCCTTGAATCGTTGATTCATGTTCATCGACTCTCATTGCCATCTTGCGTCGCATCGTTTCTCGAAAGACGAGGTGCCGGGACCGATTGATCGCGCGCTCGCTGCGGGGATCGATCGCATGGTGACGCTCGCCACGCGTCTGGATGATGTGCCGGCCAATCTTGAAATTGCTCATCACCCCGCAGTCCACGCCTGCGTTGGCATCCATCCGTGCGATGTGCATCACGCGTCTGACGACGCGCTTGAGCAACTGGCCGCGTTTGTTTCCGACCCGAGAGTTTGCGCCATCGGGGAAACAGGCCTTGATTATTACCATCCCGCGCCCGAGGGGTGGACCGAGGAAAATTTTCGAAAACGCCAGCGCGACTTTCTGGATCGTCATTTCCAACTTGCCGCCAAGGCCGGGCTGAATGTGGTCATCCACACGCGCGACGCCACGGGTCGCGGCTCGTTTGAGGATGCGCTGGAAATTTATCGCAACCACCATGAGAGAGTGCGTGCCGTGTTCCATTGCTTTGCTGGATCCTCGGAGGATGCCTTGCAGGTGATCGAGCTGGGCGGGCTGGTTTCGTTTGGCGGCGTGCTTACTTTCAAGAACGCGCAGTCGATCCGCGACACGCTGATCAGTTGCCGGCAGGGGACTTTCATGCTCGAGACCGATTCGCCCTACCTTGCGCCCGAGCCGCATCGGGGTCAGCGCAATGAACCCGCCTTCGTCCGCCATGTGGCCGAGGCGGCCGCTTTGCTGCGCGGTGAATCACTCGAGGAACTTGCGCGGCATACCAATGAGATCGCCGAGAAATTTTTCCGCTTCCGTTCGAAATCTATTTGAATAAACGGGTCGCCTTGTGGCGTTTCAAATCCGTGCGGCATTGCTCCGCATCAACTCTCCAACACCCGCCCATCCCATGATTCCCATCCGCATTCTGACTCCCGCACTCCTCGCCGCCACGCTCGCCTCCTGTGGTTCGCGCCGCGCCGACATCTACGATACCCCTACGAATTCCTACGCTGCTCAAGATCCGGCCTCGGCGACTGTCACCGACCCCGCAAGCACGGTGTACGATGTGCCCGCCGCGTACGATGACACCACGATCAGTCCGGCCACCTCCAACATCGCATCTGCAGAACCGCTTTCCTTGAATGCGCCTGAGCCAAGTGCAACGACAGCGCCACCAGCACCGCCTTCGAGTCCCTATGGCGCGGCGACCATTCACACGGTCGTGGCAGGCGATACGCTTTCAGGCAT
>JBMTCI010000125.1:0-4091 GCA_049430745.1 Luteolibacter sp.
AACGTCGAACATTCAACATTGAACATCGAAGTGAAAGAAGATGCAGAAGTCGCTTCTTCATGCTATGTTCAATCACAATTTAAATAGTCCGCCCCGTTTGCCTGCGAGAATGGCTGCTCCCATGATGGCCACTGTGAGAAAGACCATCGACCAAACGCCAAGCGAGGCAGCGAGCTCAGTACCGTTTCCTAGTGTGCTCAGGAGAGTGAATATCGCCTTGGTGATCGGATAATGCTCGGTCTGCTGGGCGAGTATCAGGCTGTCGCTGACCTCAAGCATGGCAAAGGCGAAGGCAAGGATCGCGCCGGCGGCAAGATTGGCGCCGATGAGCGGAAGCGAGATGCGGCGCAGCGTTCGCAAACTGCTGGCGCCAATTGATCGCGCGGCTTCCTCCAGCATTGGGTTGCTTTGCTGCAAACCTGCCACGGCGGATCTGACGATGTAGGGCAAGCGACGAATGGCATAGGCAATGACCAGCAGCATGAAAGGACTGCCATTGGCGCCGATGAGAAAATGAAAGGGTTTTCCATCCTGAGAAAGAGCCAGATAGCCGAAGGCCATGACAAGGCCCGGCACCGCAAGAGGAAGCATGACGATCGCATCAAGCAGGTTGCGTGACTTGAGATCCGACCGCACCACCACCCATGCGACGCTAGCGCCGATGATCATCGCGAGCAGGGTCGCGAAGGAAGCGTAGAGCAAGCTGTTTTGAATCGATGGCACGACCAACCCGTTGCCCAGTGCCTCAAGGTAATGACTGACAGTAAACTCGTCAGGAATCACTGTGCCGTACCAGCGGGCAGAAAACGACAGAAGGATCACCCCGAGGTGAGGCAGAGTCGCGAGAGAGATGACAAAAACAAAGCAGAGCGCGCAGCATGCCGCCTTCCATCCTCGAAGCAATTTGGTGCTGTGACTGTTTTTGGGTCGGCTCGCGTTGCCAAAAGAGGATCGACCGATTAAAAATTTGGAGATCGCAAATACGGTCGCAGCAATCACCAAAAGCACGGTGGTGAGCGCGTAGGGAATCGGGTTGTTGTCGAGTCCCTTGATGCCGTCGTAGATCTGCACGGATGCGGTGCGCGAGTAATCAAAAACCAATGGCACGCCGAGTTCGGTGAAGGCCCAGATGAAAACAATCGAAGCGCCGGCAAATACCCCGGGCATGGCCAGTGGTAGGGTGATGCGAAAAAATCTTTTCCACGGCGGCGCACCAAGGTTTTCGGCGGCCTGTTCCATCAGGGGATCGAGATTTGAGAGTGCGGCCGCAATGTTGATGTAAAGGATCGGATAAAGGTTAAGGGCGATCATCATCGCCATGCCTACAAAACGACCTTCCGCGAGCCAGTCCAGTGGCATGGCAGGATCGATCAGGCCGAGCTTGATCAGTCCGGCATTGAGTGCGCCATTGACGCCGAGCATTTGTTTCACCCCCACGGCACCCACAAAAGGGGGCAGAATCATCGGTGCAAGGAGCAAGACGGAAAGCGAGTTCTTGCCTGCAAAGGCATATCGATGACTGATCAGCGCCAATGGAAACGCAATCGCGATCGCCAAGAGTGTTGAGCATGCCCCGAGTGCAAACGAGTTCCAAAGTCCCTCGCGGTAAATGGGATTGCTTAAAACGGCCGACAAAAATTCGAGCGTAAAAGCATCATCGCCCACAAAGGCCTGTTTGATGATCATGCCTGCGGGATAAATGAAAAACACCGACCACAGCGCTATGACCGTAAGGCTGATGCAGGTAGCGGGCCCTCGTTTCATGAAAGCATCGTCTTAGTATCCGATCGTTGATTTGGCTTTGGCCAAGGCCTCGGCTTTTCGGTAGTTCGATCGAAACCATTCGCCGATGCGTTCGGCATTGGCGGCGGTTTTCAGTGGGTCGGATCCGTCAAAGGTCGGATCGCCTTGGGTGGCAACAGTTGGGGAGATGATCGAGACATCGAAAAAAACCGCCATCGCATCATCCGGCATGTTGGCATCGATCATCGTCTGCCATGCGGATTTCATCTCTTCGTGGGAATCAATGCACATCACCTTCACGAGTTGTCGCAGCGTGTTGAATGCGGCGCCTGTGAGCTCGCGTTGATAGGTGAAGTTGCCTTGATCCTCGTATGGATGGATGCCGGGCATCGTCGAATGAGCGAGAATTTCAGGCGTGTAAACATCGCGGCGGATGGGAGTGCGATGAAGGGCGCGCAGTTTGGGTCCGTGTGCGCTGCGAGGTTTCGCAAACCAAAGTTGCTGAGCCTCGCGGGTGAGGCAGAATTCGACAAAGCGTTGCGCAATTTCGGCATTGGGCGCGCCTTTGAGTACCGCGATCGGATCGGCACTCAGCGTCGTGCCTGCCTCGGGGGCGACCCACACGATGCGAGGTTTGCCATCGGCG
Source organism: Luteolibacter sp. (assembly GCA_049430745.1). Taxonomy (GTDB): domain Bacteria; phylum Verrucomicrobiota; class Verrucomicrobiia; order Verrucomicrobiales; family Akkermansiaceae; genus Luteolibacter. The sequence goes on from JBMTCI010000125.1 coordinate 2,390, forward strand.
CTGCTAAGGTCGCTTTCAAATGAGCGCCCGTAGAAATCGATGCACATGCCTGCCGCCGCATTTCCCTGTCCGACATCTTGTGGGATCTTTGAGGCGCTATCGGTGAAGTAACGCGCGTTTGCCGCCATGCGTTGAATCAACTGCAAACCTCGTGTCCATCCAAGCGTTAGAGCTGCCTCACGGTTTTGCGGATCGGCCTCCAGTGCTTGGAGCATTTCGCTTTGCACCAACAACTCGAATGTCCTCGCGACGGATCCACTCTTGGTGGGATCGGCGAGGGCGAGCGTGCCGGCGTAGGCGGGATGACCGAGATCGCGCCATGATTCGGGTGAGGGGAGATGAAGCCGATCGAGGTACTGCGGATTGTAGCAAATGCCGAACTGCGACAGGCAGGTCCCAACCCAGCTGTGGTCTGCAGCATAAAACCTTTCGCCTCGGAACATTTCAGGAATGGGTCCGCCTTTGGCAAAAAGTTCAGGATGCGATGAGAATACCTGCAAGGGCATGAGACGACCTTTTTTGGCCTGACCCGCAAAATCAGGCTCGCCGCCACCAAACAGCACATCGATGCCGATGCCATCGCGCTGAGTCTCCGCTGCAGCTTTGTATGCGGCATCAAGCACCATGCGAATCTCCGAGGTTCCTCCAGGCGATCGCCAATCGACATGAATCGTGCGCCCGGTCGTATTTTTCCACCATGCGGCAAAAGCCTCTCCAAATTCCTGCCGTATCGATTCGTTGTGAGGAGTCAGAATCACCAAGTGATCATCCGCGTGAGATGCACTTTTCGTCTCAGTGGCGCGGCGCAGGATCATCGGCAGCGCGACTATCGCTGCGAGCAAGGCAAGAATGATCAAGGTTCTGCGTTTCATGCTTTCAAAACCATGACATCATCGATTCGCGCGGAAAGCATAGTCGTATCATTACTAGATTCGTGAATATGATGCGGGTTCATCTCGACCACTTGTTGATGACCGAGCGGAGTGTCGACCCAGTATTGGACGCGCTGACCCAGATAGCTTCGTTCGATGATGCGACACGTAAGGGTGTTATGATTGGCATGGTCATTGATTCGCCATGCTTCGGGGCGGATCAAAAGCCTGACTTTTTCGCCGATCGTCGGTCTCCAGTTCGGATCGGTCGTGCGTCCGATGAAGCATCCAGCATCGCTGCGAGCATGGATCTGTGTGTCATCAATTTCAGTCACTTCCGCATCGATGAAATTTGCTTCGCCAATGAAGCTCGCGACATGAGCGCTTCTCGGATTGCGATAAATTTCCTCAGGCGTTCCCACTTGCGCCACGCGTCCCATGTGAAGCACCGCCATGCGGTCGGCCATCGCAAGGGCTTCCTCCTGATCATGCGTCACATAAATGGCCGTGAGCCCATGATCCTTCACGATGCGGCGAATCTCGCGGCGCATCTCGATCCGAAGTTGGGCGTCGAGATTGGACAGCGGCTCATCGAGCAGAAGGCACTTGGGTCGCACCACCAATGCGCGCGCTAGGGAAACGCGTTGCTGTTGACCGCCGGACATCTGATCGATCGAGCGCGTGCCGAAGACCTCGAGTTTCACGGATGACAGGGCTGCCTCAACACGCGCGGCGATTTCCTTTTTTGGCAGCTTTCTTTCCTCAAGGCCAAAGGCAATGTTTTGCGCGACAGTGAGATGCGGCCACAGCGTGTAGCTTTGAAAGACCAG
>JBMTCI010000126.1:0-4061 GCA_049430745.1 Luteolibacter sp.
TGCGGCGACAGCGCGTACTTTGGCGGCTTTGCCGAAATCGGCGCGAAGCACAACATCGACATCGCCCTGATGCCGATCGGTGCCTACGAATCACCCAGCGGACGCGATGTCCACATGAACCCCGAAGAGGCCGCGCGCGCGTTCATCGACCTCAACGCGAAACTGCTCATTCCGATGCACTACGGGACTTTCCCACTGGGCAACGAACCGCACAACGAGCCGGTCGAGCGCTTGCTGGCGGAGGCCGATCGACTCGGAATCAGCGAGCAGGTGCTGGTTCCCGAAGAGGGAGTTGGAATCGAGTGGTAAATTCCGCGACCTGTGCAAAAGTTCGGGCATCTTGAAATCATCCCTGATCAAATCCTGCTGGATGGCGCTGCTCGGCATGTTGCCGCTGCTGGCATCCTGCGAACCCGACAAGAAACCCATGAATGATCATCCCGCCGCAATGCCATCGGTTCCCGAAAATGCCGAGATCGCAACCTTGGGTGCGGGATGTTACTGGTGCATCGAAGCGGCGTTGAAGCAAATCGACGGCGTGTACTCGGTGACTTCGGGTTTCATGGGCGGTCATGTTCCCAATCCTACCTATGAGGATGTCTGCAGTGGCGAGAGCGGTCATGCCGAAGTCGTGCGCGTGGTGTTTGATCCGAAAAAAATCAGCTTCGCCAGGTTGTTGGATTGGTTTTGGAAACTTCACGATCCGACCACGCTCAACCGTCAGGGCAATGATGTCGGCACTCAGTATCGCTCCGTGATTTTTCACCATTCGGAGGAGCAGAAAAAAATCGCCGAGGCCTCGAAGGCGGCTGCGGCCAAGGACTTTGACGATCCGATCGTGACCGAGATCAGCGCGGCGTCCGGGTTTCACCCCGCGCCTGAGTACCACCAGGACTATTATTTCCAAAACAAGTCGAAGAATCCGTACTGCCGCTTTGTGATCGAGCCCAAGCTGCGCAAGCTCAAGCTCGACCATTGAGTTTGGATTTTTTCGGGGCTTGGATCTTGCAAAATTGCTGGCAAATTACGGCCAAGCCAAGCGCACGCCATGTTTTCCTCGATTCGTAAGCCCATCTTCCTGATCGCCGTTTTTTTCGTCGCTTATGGAGCGGTTTCCGCCCTGCGCAAATGCAGTCATGGCGAGTCTCCGACGACCTGGTTGCCGCGCTCTTCGTCAAAGCCCGCACCCGAGTCGCGGCCAGAAAAATTCACTCTACCAGATCTGCCGCCGCTTGAGCTTGGTGATGTCCAGTTGCTTTCTAGACTCAACGATGAATACGCCAATCTCACCCGCGCGGTGGTGCCTTCGGTGGTGAGCATCGACACGCAAGGCATCGGCGCCACAGAACTCGGGTATTTCATGGGGCGTGTTTATGCAAGGCGCAAGTCCACCCAGGGCCAAGGCTCGGGCGTGATTGTTTCGGAAGAAGGTCATGTCGTCACAAACCACCATGTGGTGGCAGGTCAGCAAAAATTTCGCGTCACTTTGCACGGTGGCAAAACTTACTCTGCGCGTCTGATCGGCGAGGATCGCCTGCTCGACATCGCGGTGCTCAAAATCGAAGACAAAGGCCCCTTCCAACCACTCAAGCTTGGCGATTCATCGCAAGTCCAAGTCGGTCAATTGGTCTTCGCGGTTGGCAATCCCTTCGGTCTCGGTGAAACGGTGACGAAAGGAATCATCTCCGCCAAGGAGCGCTCCATTTCCGACAATCAACGCGACCTTTTTCAAACCGACGCAGCGATCAACCCCGGCAATTCTGGCGGGCCACTGGTGAACCTGCGCGGCGAGATCATCGGCATCAATGTCGCGATCTTCTCACCCGACCGCCAAAACCCGGGCTTCCAAGGGGTCGGGTTTTCGATTCCCTCCAATGACGTGCGCGACGCCATCGAGCAGATTCTTGAGCGGGGGCGGCCGATCCGCGGATTTCTCGGCTTGCAGTTGCACGACCTCGACCTGATGTTGCGTTCCCAGCTTGACTACGGTGGCGAGAGCGGTGCTTTGGTGACCGCTATTGTTCCCGGTTCTCCGGCGGAAATGGCGGGTTTGCAGCAGTGGGATGTGATCGTGACACTCAAGGGAAAATCCATCGAATCGTCGAAACAGTTGCTCAGCATCATCCAAAGCTCGCGAGTCGGCGAAACGATTGACATCGAAGTGTGGCGAAGCGGAACCACCATAAAACTTCAGGCAAAAATCGTCGAGTTCGACGCTAATGCGACAGCGCTACCCGAAAAGTGATGCGGTGCGTTTTGTCTTTCCACCCTTCATTTCACACCTCGTCACCCATTCATGAAAGCTCCCCATTGGTTTTTGATTCTCGCGGGGGTGATCGCCTTATCCGCTGTCGCGTTGTGGTTCATTCGACCCGGTGTCGCGCCCAAGCCAGAGGAAACTCAACAAGCCCCTGCTCCTGTCTTGGTGCCTGCTGAGCCCGCGCCCGCTCCCGAACCGGTTGCTCCTGAAACAACACCCGCCGCCTCATCGGCTGTCGAGGGGTATGCCGATCCTGCGAAATTGGTGCAGCGCATCGCGGCTGCTCTCGAATCGGGTGACGTTGCGGCGATGGAAAAATTTCTTGGCGACTCGCGACTCAACGAGGCAAGCCGTGAAGCGATCCGTGATTTGCTCGCCACGAAACCGAAGCTTGGGAAGAACGGAATTCGCGAGGTTGGTGAGTTGGAGTTGAACAAGCGCGTCCGCTGGATGCTTGAACTGGAAGATGGTCGACGCCTCACGCTTGATCTGCTCAAGGAGGGCGGACTCTGGTCGGTGGAAAAATTTGTTTTGCCCGCGCGCGATGGCAAGAATGCGCAAGAGTCGCCAAATGATTCGCTTGCGGTGGCCGATGCGTTTTTGCAGTCGGTGCTCGACCAGAAGTTTGAAATCGCGCGCAAGCATGTGGATCCGAAGTCGGTGAGCGACGCTAAGATCGCTGGGCTATGCATACTTTTTGAGGAGGGTATGTACTTGCTGCGAAAATCAAAGCCGCTGCGATCCATACTGCAAAAGCCCGATCTTGCTGGTTACCTTGCCAACATTGAGGCCGCCGACGGATCACAGGATGCGAGTGTGGCAATCACGCTCCGTGGTTCTGGGAATCCCGCCAAGTGGCTGGTGAGCGAGATCAACCTCGATCGCTTGCTTGCGGACTATGCGCGCCGCGTCGCGGGGGGTGATGTCTATTACTCGCCGTTGGTGAAGAACCCCTCTGGCGGCGACACGCTGGCACTTTATTTCGACTTCGATGAGGACGAGGTGAATCCGCGTTCTCAAAGGCAGTTGGAAATTGTTGCGAAAATCCTCTGCGCCGATCCTTCTAAAAAAATCACTCTCAGCGGTCACACCGATGCTGTCGGAACGAGGAATTACAATGACGACTTGTCGGGTCGCCGTGCTGCGGTGGTGCGCGATTTGCTCATCAGGTCTGGTGTTTCCGCACAGCAGATTGTGACGCTTGCCAAAGGATCGAGCCAACCGCGCAGACCGAATGTGACTGAGGGCGGGGTGGACAATCCCGACGGCCGCAAGGTCAACCGCCGCACGGAGATTTACCTCGATTTCTAACAGAAAAAATTTTGCGACCTTTTCCACATGTTCAAATCCGATGCACGGTCATGCGCTTGCGCGGGGCCGCTTGTCGTCAAGTGGTGTGTGCCTTATGCTTGTTGTTTCCATTGATCGGTTGCGCTGACCGCCCATCCAGCGACGGAAGTGAGCCGCCGAAGGAATGGATCAATGGCGCAGGATTTCCGGTAGCTTCGCTCCAAAAGGATTTGGCTCGGTGGTGGGCGCGCTTTGATGACCCGCAAATGTCGAAGTTGATCTCTGCCGGCCTTCAGGGAAATCCAAGCATTGCATCGGCGGCTGCGCGGGTGCGCGAAGCTCGCGCGCGACGCGATGAGGCGACCGCGCAACTCATGCCTTCACTCAGTGGATCGATGCGTGGCATCGGCGATGCCGAGCGTGAGGGTGGCGAGTGGCTGACAAATTCATCGGGAAGCGCCGCGCTTGAGGCGACATGGGAAGTCGATTGGTTTGGAAAAAATCGCATGCT
>JBMTCI010000127.1:0-4038 GCA_049430745.1 Luteolibacter sp.
TTTGCCACAATCATAGCGGCGGCGATGCCGAAGGCGTCATGAAAAAGATCGGCGATATCGACGCGGTCGAAGCCGTAGCCAAAAGCGATTTGGCCGAGCTCGATCGAAATGGAAAGTAGAAGTGCCAACACGAGTGCCGGACGCCAACCCGCAAGCCAGATCATCGCAAGCGTTGGCATCATGATGAGCAAGGCGTGCAAAAGCGGACGCAAAGGCTCGAGGAGATATTTGGCTTTGAGCAGCAAGCCGCCTTGCACCGGAAGTTTTCCAAGAGCTTTTTCGGGGCCGGCAAGGGTCGAGATAGCCGAGGGACTTGCGATCGCTTTGTTGGAATTGATTTCTCCTTCGCTGGTCGATTTGGGGGATGCAGGTGTCGTGGTGAACGATGGGACTTCTTTGATCACAAACGCATCTCCAAACGGACGCTGAATTTTCCACGGACCCGGCACAACTGCCATCGCGCCCATTGTCACAAAAACTGCTGCCGCTCCCATCGCACGCAGCAGTGAAATTTTTGCAATCGTGAGCACTAGCGCACTTGTCCAAGCAAGCCACGCGACTGCCAAAGCCCAACGACCGTAAAGCCACCATTTCGTTTCACGCACTTCGCGCACTTCGAGCTTCTGCAACTCGAACGCTCCCGATCGGCCCATGTGCTCAAGCCTCAAGACTGGCACCGCCGGACCCTTGATTGCGGAAACTATGAATTCGTCTTCTTTGATTCCATCACCACGAATCGACCCAATATATTCAATTCTTGGTCCATCACCACCGGGCCGATGCCACTCAATCAACAACCTTCCGTCCTCCCAAATTTCTTTTCCGGGCAGGAGTCGATCACCCGCAATCCGCAAACGCAGATGCAAAAATTTCACTGCGCCGCAATCAGGGATCCCGATGCGATGCACCAGATTTCGCTCGGGCGCGTCGACCTGCATTCGCAGTAATGGCTGATCCTCGCTCCCCTGCCAACTCACCCCGGTGCTTGCGGCGTTCTGTCTGACCTCACGCAAGTCGGCCAAGTTGCTCGCGCAGGACCCACTCAAGGCCTCGAAGCGGTGCTGCCACGACAGGTAGATCAGACCAATCAACGCGGCCAAAGAAATCGCCAATATTGCTAGCCGCATCGACCTCAAGCATGATGCGCAAAAACCATGCGGCCAAGGGGTTTTTTGGTATCTCATACGCCTTCAATTATGTCGCCATTTGAGCGAAAACGGACATTGCAGGCGGAATAAAAAATCATCACCATGGCGCCCCCCGCCAGCGATTTCTGTTCCTTGCTTTTATGATCAACAGCCGCAGCGAAAACATTCGCATCCAGATCTTCCAATTTACCGATGCCATCCTCATGTGGCTCGCGTTCTGGATCGGCTGGCTTGTCCGCAACGAGTGGCGTGAAAAGTCGGGCATGGATATCGAGCAAATGAGCATGGAGGACTCGCTCGATTGGATTCTCTACATCGCCGTGCCACTCACGCCGTTGGTTCTCGAGCGACTTGGTTTTTATGACAACCTGAGAACCAAAAAAACCAGCACCTCGTGTGCGCAGATGTTCAAGGCCATCATGATTCTCCTGCTGGTCATTGGCGTCGTGGCGATCTTCACCAAGCAACTCGACACGCGGCGCCTAGCCTTCGGGTCGGGATTGTTGGTGAGTTTCCTGTTGGTCATCATCCGCGACTGGATCACCCGCGCATGGTTCAAACGCAAAGCACTCGACGAGGGTAGCAAGGAAAATGTCGTGATCGCTGGCACAGGCAACGAAATGAGCTCGTTCCTCGATGGGCTCAACGATGAACTCACTGCCACATGGCATATCTCGCAACTTTTTGATTTGGAAACACAGAGCAGCGATGCATTGTTTGATCTGCTCAAAAAGGAATCCGTGGCGCGCGTGATTTTTGTGACCAAGCAGACCGATTTCGAAAAGGTCTCGCGCGCGGTGGAAATCTGCGAGTTGCAAGGAGTGGAAGCATGGATATCGGCCTCCTTCATTCGCATGCAAATCGCCAGACCTGTGTTTGATTCGCTCGGCAACAAACCAATGCTCGTGCTGCGTTCCACGCCCGAGCTTTCCTGGGAGTTGCTGCTCAAAGGCGCATTCGATCGCGTCGCCGCGCTGCTCATCATCTTGTTCACGCTTCCCCTCTGGTTCATTGCGATCATCGGCATCCGCATCCAGAGCCCTGGCTCTTCGGCATTTTTCTCGCAGTTGCGTGCCGGCCGCTACGGTCGTCCCTTTCGCATGTGGAAGTTCCGCACGATGGCACCGAATGCCGAGGCCATGCTTGATGAGGTGAAACAACAACACGGCAACGAAATGGACGGCCCGGTCTTTAAGCTCGACCGCGACCCACGCGTTTTCCCATTCGGCGAATGGTTGCGCAGACTTAGCATCGACGAGTTGCCGCAGCTGCTGAATGTGGTCAAAGGCGACATGAGCCTCGTCGGTCCACGCCCCTTGCCCCTCTACGAAGTCGAGGCGTTTTCCGAAATCACGCACCGACGCCGTCTCAGCGTCAAACCCGGCATCACCTGCGAGTGGCAGGCTGGCGGACGCAATACCATCACCAGTTTCGATCAATGGGTCGAGATGGACCTCCGCTACATCGACAACTGGTCACTCTGGCTCGACTTCAACATCCTGCTTCGCACCATCCCTGCCGTGCTCCTGCGCAGAGGCGCGAAGTAAAAACTCTCGAACGCGTCCTCATAAGTAGAGCGGTCCGGCCCAGACTGCAGGCATCAGAAACGCCAAAGCAAAGCCTCTGAATCATCAATCATCCCCAGCGCACATGGATGCGGTTTCGGCGAAACCGCGCCACCTTGAAAAAGCCACTTCTTCGCCACTTTCTCTTTCCCCAATCACTGACAACGAATAAATAAGCACCAATAACCCTCCCCACTCTTGCCATTAGTCTCATCCATCTTCCTCGTTCTCTCGCTCGCTCTGGCGGTCACGCTGGGACCGCAGACACGCGCATGGAGTTGGGGACCCTCGCTGGCGGCACTTGTCATTTCGCTGACATTCGCGCTGCCGCTGATTTGGAAACGCGGATTCATCAAGCTCGAGCGCAGCATTCTCGTGATCGGCGGGCTAACGGCCGCATGGTTTGCCTTGCGGGCGACAACATCGCCGGTGGCGGAATTTGGAAGCTCCGACCTCCTGCTGCTTTCTGCGACCGTCGGCTGCTTCATCGTCACGCGCGCAATTGGCGGTCATCGCCATGCCGAGCTTGCACTCAACTGGGGCATGGCCTTGCTCTTGCTTGCCAGCATCGCGGTGGTCGGCAAGCAAGTGGCGGACCCGACCTACGCGCCAATTTTTTCCCAGCGGGCAGCCGATGCGATGGTGTCGGGATTTTACGCGCATTACAATGAGGCGGCAAATTACTTCATCGCTGCCGCACTGCTGGTCGGCGGGATTGGTCTCTTTGGCACGCAAAACCGCATAGTGAGGGTTTTATTTTGTCTCATCGCGATCGCTGGCATTGCCTGTGTTTGGTACACGCGCTCACGCGGAGGAATTTTTGGTGCGGCCCTTGGCTGCGCGACGCTCGCCGCCATGGGCTTGATCATCGGCAAACGGCGCAACTCGAAGTGGTTTGCTCCCGCCTTGATCGCGATACCACTGATCGGCTTCGGCGTCGCCACTTATTGGTTCGTCGGATGGGAAGAAGCCCAGCGTTTCCGCACGGAAGGAAAATTTGGCATCGATTCACTCCTCGACAACACATGCCGGCTTTACTTTTACGGCATCGCCCTTTCCTGCATCGGCCTTCACCCGCTCTTCGGCGGTGGCAGCTGGAGCTTCAGTTGGGAATGCTTCCGCTTTTGGGACAACTCCGTTCAAGGCATTGGCGTTAACAGGCCAGAACTCGTTCACAACGAGCTCCTGCAATCCGCCACCGATTACGGAATCATCGGCACGATCCTACTGCTAATCCTACTCACCGCGCTATCGCTCTCGGCGATCATCCGCACATGTTTGGACGACGAGCCGCATGCGAGCGATCATCGCTGGGCCTGGCGCGC
>JBMTCI010000128.1:0-4033 GCA_049430745.1 Luteolibacter sp.
TTCCTTGGTGGCCTGGCGCGATGTAGGTGCTGACCTCGGCAGTGCGGTCGTAGGCGGGTCGACCGCCGTAAAATGATGTCAGATAAATGCATCCAACTACAAGCCCGTCGATCTCCGCCACCCAGATTGGACGCTTGTTCGGGTCAAATTTTTCGAACCACTCGAGTCTATCGGCAACCGTGATGGGTTTGGTGTCGGCTGTCGCGCGGCCCGCGGGAATCGACGCGTTGTAAATGTCGATGATGCTTGGAAGATCGGCTTCGGTGGCGTCGCGGATGTGGATCATGTGATCTGCGATGTGTGCCAGCGAGTGGCTCGAATCATTCAATGGCGGAACCGCCGCCATGGTGTTTGTGCGATTACCTCACACTTTCATCAAATCGGCTTCTTTCGCCACAGCGAGCTCGTCGACCTTTTTGGTGAACTTGTTGGTGAGGGTCTGGACTTCCTCTTCGAGGTCTTTTTGTCCGTCCTCGGTGATGAGGTTGTTGGCCTTCATTTTTTTGGCGGCATCCATGCCGTCCTTGCGGGCGGCGCGGAGGCGGACCTTGGCTTCCTCGGCGAGTTGCTTGATGAGCTTGACCATGTCGCGGCGGCGTTCCTCGGAGAGCTCGGGAATCGGCACGCGCAGTGAGCGGTCGGCGGCGGCGGGGTTGAGTCCGAGCTTGGATTCGCGGATCGCGCGCTCGATGTCGCGAGTGGTCGATGGGTCGAAGGGCTGGACCATCAGCATGCGCGGCTCGGGGGTGCTGATGACGGCGAGGCTCTTGAGTTTGCTCACGGCGCCGTAGGCTTGGACATGGACATCGAGGTTTTCGATCAGCGCAGGGCTGGCCTTGCCAGTGCGCACGCCGGCGAATTCATGCGTGAGGTAATCCACGCATTTTTGCATGGCTTCTTCGACTTCGAGGATGGCGGTGTCTGGGTCCATGATCAATTGAGGCTATGAGTTTGTACGGGAAAAATTACTCGCCGTGAACGAGCGTGCCGATCGGCAGTCCGCGCAAGGCATGTGAGAGGTTGCCGTGCGGGCCGAGGTCGAAGACGATGATCGGAATGTGGTTGTCCATGCAGAGGCTGAACGCGGTGGTATCCATCACATTGAGGCGCTGGGAAATGCACTGATGGAAGGTGACCGACTCGTAGCGGTTGGCGGCGGGGTTCTTGTGTGGGTCAGAATCGTAAACGCCGTCGACCTGCGTTGCCTTGAGGATCACATCGGCACCCATTTCGCTGGCACGAAGCGCGGCGGTCGTGTCGGTCGAGAAGAAGGGGTTACCCGTGCCGGCGCCGAAGATCACGACCTTGCCATCAGCAAGTTGACGCTCGGCGCGGCGGCGGATGAATGGCTCGGCGACATTTTTCATTTCGATGGCCGATTGCACGACGCATTCGACGCCGTGGTGGCTGAGCGCGCCCTCGATGGCGAGTGCGTTCATGACCGTGGCGAGCATGCCGACATAGTCGGCGGTGGCGCGATCCATGCCGCGCGCCGAGGCACTGGCACCGCGCCAGAAATTTCCGCCGCCGACCACGATGCCGAGTTGCAAGCCAAGGCTGACCGCTTCCTTGATTTCACGCGCAATGCGATCGACGATCTCCGGCGAAATATTGTCCTGCGATCCTTTTTCGCGAAGGGCTTCGCCGCTCAGTTTGAGGATGGCGCGTTTGAAGGGGCGGGGGTCTTTGGAACTGGATTTCATGCGTGTCGTGGCCGAGCGATCAAAGGCGATGTGGCGGTCGCTTGCAAAGGGAAAACCGCGGGATCATGGCGAGCTTGATCCCGAGGCGAGGGTGAAGCGTGTGGCCAAATCGCGCAGGTGAGATTTTTCGTCATCGGCACCGACGATGCCGAGGTTCACATCCAGCGGTTTTTTGAGCGGTAGCTGGTAGGCCTCGAGGGTTTTGCGCAGGGCGCCGATCGCGAGTTTCAGAACCTGACGCGCGGTGAGGTCGACCTCGGCGGGAATCGCGAGCTGCGAGACATCGATGCGGGCGTCAAGCCCCTCGGGGGTCATCTCCGCGTGAATGGCAATGTTGCAAAGGACCAGCAGATTGACCTCCTCGACTTTGTAATTCGGGTTGTTGCTGGGTAGCAAGTGAGGGCTGCGGATGGCCTCGACGAGGGTCTCGGGAAAATCGCCGCTCATCGCCATCGGGCGCGAGGCGATGCAGGCTTGCAGGGACTCGCCGCTGTCGGAGACAGCCTCATCGACATCCGTGCCGCGCAGGCTGAGAGGTTCGAAGATTGGCACGACGGAAATGGTCGTCGCTGTGGCTGCGGTGCAAAGAAGCTTCGCAATGAGCAGGAAACATGGAGGTTTCATGAGCGCACTATGCACGTGGGATCTGTGCGTGGCGAGGGGAAAGGCGGAGCTCCGCGCTTGCCAAGCGGGAGTTGCGTGGTTTGTCATGGGGCATGGACCAACTGGCGAAGGCAAAATGCGTGATCGACATCGAAGTCGATGGATTGCGTCGAATGGCGGACCGCCTCGACGGCACATTTCCGCAGGTCGTTGGCATGTTGCTCGAAACCCTCGGGCGCCGTGGCAAAATCGTCGTGGTCGGCGTGGGGAAATCCGGCAACATCGGTCAGAAAATTGCCGCAACCTTTAACTCCACTGGCGCCACCGCGGTGGTGCTCGATTCGCAAAATGCGCTGCATGGTGACCTGGGTTTGATCAACGATGGTGATGCGGTGTTGGCACTTTCCTATTCGGGCGAAACCCGTGAGTTGCTCGATCTCATGCCGTTCATTCGTCGTTTCGATGTCGGCATTGTCGCGATTACCGGTAGGCCTAGCTCGACGCTCTCGAAGTTGGCGGATCACACCCTCGACACCTCGGTCGAGCGCGAGGCATGTCCTTTGAACCTCGCGCCAACATCCTCATCGACGGCGATGTTGGTGATGGGGGATGCGCTGGCGATGGTCTTGCTCGAAGCGCGTGGCTTCAGTGAAGAAGATTTTGCGCGCTTCCATCCCGGCGGATCCTTGGGCAGGGCCTTGCTGACGCGGGTTTCGGACATCATGCGTTGCGATTCACTGCTGCCAGTGGTCAGTGAAGACGCGGATGTCTTTGCCGCGCTTGACGCGATGAAGCATGCGCGTGCCGGCGCATGTCTGATCCTCGATTCGCGAGGCTGTTTGGCGGGTATTTTCACTCATGGGGATTTTGCGCGCTGCTTTCGCGCGGATCCACTGCTCGGGGATAAACCTGTGGCAGGTCTCATGACCAAAAATCCGATCACCGTGAAGGCCGATGCCCTCGCAGTTGAGGTTTTGCGAACGCTTGGCGAAAACCGCATTGACGACATCGTCGTGTTGAACGAAGCGGGCAAGCCTGTCGGACTGGTCGACACGCAGGACTTGGCACGCTTGAAAATTGTTTGATTTTTCACGGCTGAATTTGGGTCAGTTTCCCAAATCTAACAGATTTGAAAAAATCCGCGTTTGACCCGTTGCGCGGTGGAAACTGCTGTTTTAGGTTGATGCATAGAACATCACCATGGGACTTGAGAAAATCACCCGAAAGCTTCAGGAAGCCCTGCAGGCCGCGCAGGGGATCGCTTCGAAATCGGCCCACGCAGAACTCAAAAGCGCGCATGTGCTGTTGGCCTTGTTGCAGCAGGAGGGCGGCATCGCGGTGCCGATTCTGCAAAAGGCGGGGGTCGACATCGCGTCATTGAAAGCGTCGGTGGCATCAGCATTGAGTCGTGAACCAAGCGTGCGGGGGGCATCGACGCAGCCGCAGATCAGCGTCGGGTTGCGTGCCACTTTGGACGCGGCCGATGAAGTGCGCGAGTCGCTAGGTGATGAGTTTTTGAGCGTCGAGCATTTCCTGCTCGGATCGTTGAAAGGGGATTCCCCCGCAGGTCAATTGCTCAAGCAGGCTGGGCTTGATGAGAAGAAGGCGCGTGATGCGGTGAAGGAGATTCGCGGATCGCAGAAAGTGACCGATGAAAATCCCGAGGGGAAATATCAGACCCTCGAAAAATACGGTACCGATCTCACCGCGCGGGCGCGGGCGGGCAA
>JBMTCI010000129.1:0-4032 GCA_049430745.1 Luteolibacter sp.
TTTGCTCTGAAAAACGGTCTCTCGCTCCACGAGTATGGATTTCCGGCAGTCGGAGGAGCGGCGCTTAAGACGGAGATTCCCGATGACATTCACGACGAGAGAGATATCTACAAGGTACTAGGTTTGTCGTATATCGAACCCGAACTGCGGGAAAACCGAGGCGAAATCGAGGTGGCTACTGAAGGTAAATTGCCGCGATTGATCGAACTTGCGAATCTTCGGGGGACTTTTCACAACCACACCACTTCGTCGGACGGTCATCACACGCTCGAGGAAATGGCGGAAGAGGCAATGGAGCTGGGGCTTGAGTACCTTGGCATCGCCGATCATTCGAAGTCGATGGCCGTAGCCAATGGTCTCGACGAGGAACGGCTTGCCGCGCAGGTCGAGGAAATCCGTAAACTCAACCGTGGATACACTCACTTCCGGCTCTTTGCAGGGACCGAGGTCGACATCCTCAAGGATGGCACGCTCGATTTTGATGACGCCGTTTTGGCTTCGCTCGATTACTGCGTGGCCTCGGTGCACACTTCCTTTCAATTGCCCGAAAAGGAAATGACGCGCCGCATTTGCAGGGCAATGGAAAATCCTCATGTCACGATGCTGGGGCATCTGACTGGTCGCTTGCTGCTCAAGCGCGAGCCTTACGCGGTCGATCACGCGATGGTTATCGATTGCGCGGCAGAGACGCGGACGATCATCGAGCTCAACTGCAATCCGCGGCGGCTCGACATGGACTGGAGATGGTGGAAGCGCGCAAAGGACAAGGGCGTGCTTTGTTCGATCAACCCCGACGCCCACTCAAGAGAAGGTCTGCATTACCTCGGTCTTGGCGTGCGAATCGCACGCAAGGGATGGCTCGGCAAAGCGGATGTGTTCAACACGCGCAAGACGGCTGAAATTGAGGCGTTTCTCAACAAACCCAAGGCCGATCGTTGATCAGGCTTTTACCGATTTCACCGCATCGATGAGCGGCTTGGTAAAATCAACCACGGCGCGGACTGGGTCCTGCGCGTTGAGCTCCACTTGTTTGACAATCGCCGATCCCACGATCACGCCGTCGGCGGCGGATGCAACCATCGCGGCTTGATCGGGTGTGCTGATGCCAAAACCGACGCAGACGGGGGTCTCGGTGTGTGCTTTGATCGCGGCAACCATCGAGGCGATGTTGGCGGAGGGTCCGCCATGGGCGCCCGTGACACCGGTGCGTGAGAGCGCGTAAATGAAGCCTTGGGCGGACTTGGCGAGTGTGCTCACGCGCGCAGGTGGTGTGGTGGGCGCAATGAGGCGAATGGTCTTGAGTCCACTGTCACCATTGAGGTCCTTGTTGTGCGATGCCTCATCGGGTGGCAGGTCGAGCAAAAGAATTCCATCGGCACCCGCTGCGGCGGCATCGTGATGGAAGGCATCGAAGCCGTAGGTGAAAACCGGATTGAGATATGTGAAAAGGACGATCGGCGTTTCGTGCGATTGACGAAACTTGCGGATGAGGTCGAGCACTCGTGCGGTGGTCATCCCTGATTTCAACGCGCGTTCGGCGGCCATTTGGTTGACGATGCCATCGGCAAGCGGATCGGAGAAGGGAAGTCCGAGTTCGATGATGTCGGTGCCCGCGTCGGCGAGTGACTTCATGATTTCGAGGGACGAATCGAAATTCGGATCACCCGCGGCAATGTAGGCCACGAAGGCTTTTTGATTTTTTTCGCGAAGCGATTGGAAGGTGTGGGCGATGCGGTCGGACATGGGAAAATGAAGGTGCTCGGTTAGCGGGGGATCTTGGCAAGCGTTTCGCAACGCTTGATGTCGAGTTTGCCGGAAGCGAGGACGGGGATTTCAGGAACGCTGATGATGGTTTTGGGGCACCAAAGTGAGGGGATTCCCTGCTCGAGAAGCTTATAGCGAAGGTCGATGCAGTCGCGCTCGATGGCATCATTGCCGAGTGCCGAAAGCAGGATGATTGCCTCACCTTTTTGGGGATCGGGCACACCAACGATGGCGATGCGGCGTTCGGATTCCGCATCGAGTCCGAGCGCGACGTTGATCGCGCTTTCGATGGTTTCGTGCGGAACCATCTCGCCGCCGATTTTTGAGAAGCGGGAAATGCGGCCCTCAATGTGGAGAAATCCATCATCATCGACGCGGCCGACATCGCCGGTTTTGAACCAGCCGTCGATCAAGACCTCGGCGGACTTTTCGGGCCTGCCTAGATAACCTTGGAAGATATTGGCACCTTTGAGCCAGATCATGCCTTGTTGATCGAGTGGCAGCGGCGCATCGGTTGTTGGATCGCTGATGCGGATGGCGATGCCGGGCAGGAGTTGGCCCACGGTGCCGTTGCGCGAGGAGGGAAGGGTGACCGAGTTTTCGCGGTCGTCAGGATTGGGAAGGTTCACATTCGTCGCGGGAGAAGTTTCGGTGAGTCCGTATCCTTCTTGCGGCGTAATGCCAAATTTTTCGGCGAATGCTTCTGACAGCGATTGCGGGAGTTTTTCAGCTCCGGTGACGACCAGTTTCAAGGATGCCAGTTGCGCTGAGTCGACGCGTTTCATGAATCCACGCATGAAGGTGGGCGTCGAGAGCAGGACATCGACCTGGTGGATGGCGATCAGTTCCGCGAGGCGCTTGGTTTCAAGCGGGCTGGGGTAGGTAACGAGATTCACGCCTTGGATGATTGGAAACCAGAGCGTGACCGTTGACCCGAACGAGTGGAAAAGCGGAAGGCATCCGAGCATCGATGAATGCGGCGGCAGATCGAGGCGCGAGCCAAACTGCGAGACATTGGCCAGCACATTGCGGTGGCTGAGCGCGACGCCTTTGGGCTCGCCCGATGACCCCGACGTGAAGAGCAGCACAGCTTCATCATTGCCGTGGCGGGCATCGAGCTTGAGCATTTTGCCGATCCATGAGGCGGGCAGGATTTTTGAAATGATTGCCCAGAAGATGATTTTTTTCTTCAGGCTGGGCAGCGCGCGCTCGATGAAGATCAGATCGCGATTCGGCGGCCAAGGGAATGTGGGTACGCGGCGAACGAAGGGATCGGCGGTGATGAAGCGATCGACGCCTGATTGGCGAATCGCCGAGCGCACGGCATCGGGTCCGGCAGTGAAGTTGAAATTGACCGGGATTTTCCCCGCAAACATGACCGCAAGGTTGGCGATGAGTCCGGCCTTGCCCGGTGGAAGAACGATGGCGACGCGCAGCTGGTCGGTTTCTTCGCGGATGTGACGCGAGAACGCGAGGGACGCAGCGAGGATCTTGTCGAAGCCGAGTTCCGAGTCATCCGCACCGTCTGCGATGCGTCTATGGCGGCTGTGTTTTTTCAGGCCCTGAAGCAATGCCATCGCGAGGCTTTGATTGAGAAGGGCGTGCTGTGAAAATGCCTCTTCTTGCGCGGCGAGCAAGGCCTCACGATAAGTTGCGATGCTCACCGATGCGGCGGGAATTTCTTGGCCGATGACGATGAGCGCCGACGGCAGGGTGTCGATGTCTTCGATCGAGAGTGCGGACTCGTGTGGGCAGTCGACGGCGATCGGCAGGATGGGAAGACCAAAGGAACAAAGCACGCGAAGCTCTGCCGAAGGGATATGGCAGGGAGTTGCGTTGCGTGTGTTGGCCTTGCCAGGGACATGGATCAGGACCCCACCGTCAGTGAGAAAGTTTTTGAGTTGTTTGCCCGCAGCTTCGGGTGCGGCATCGGCGATGCTGAACATCGCGCCGGAATTGGATTTCTCCAAATGCGCGCGTACCGCAGGGTCGTGATGCGCGCTTTCTTCGATCAGCCAGGTGATGCGTCGTTTGGCAAAGATGCCTTCGATCTCGAGCAGTTGTTCAAAGTCGAGGCGTCCTGGCACCACCAGCACGCCGTTCTTGGGAACGCGTTCTTGATGGAGGATCTGCGGAGCGAGCGACATGGGGGATCTTATTTCGTGGAATGCGGTAAGAAACTATCGAAGTGAGGATGATTTTGAAACGGATTTTGCGGAATGTGCGGTGTCAGATTGGGGATCTGAGGTGATCGATGGCTTCGCGGAG
>JBMTCI010000130.1:0-4005 GCA_049430745.1 Luteolibacter sp.
TGCATGAGCAAATCGTCGGCTTCCTTCGGTCCCCAGGTTCCTGCCACAAACTCCGCCATCGGTGGGGGATTCGGCGATTGATGCCACGCGTGTTCGATCTGGTCGATGAAACGCCATGCCTCTTCGACTTCATCGCGTCGCGCGAAGAGCGTGGCATCGCCGGCGATGGCATCGAGCAAGAGCCGCTCATAGGCCTCGGGGCTCGCCTTGCCGAAACTGGTGGCGTAGTGGAAATCCATTTTCACTGGTTCAAGCCGCAGGCTGTTGCCCGGTATTTTTGAAACCATGCGCAGTGAGATGCCTTCGTCGGGCTGGATGCGAATCACGAGCACATTGCCGCCTGGGGTGCCGCCACAACTGGCGTTGAACAGGACGCAAGGCGCGTCCTTGAAGTGGATGGAAATTTCCGTCGACTTCTTCGGCAGGCGTTTGCCCATGCGAATGTAGAATGGCACGCCGCTCCAGCGCCAAGTATCGATGAGCAAGCGCACCGCGACATAGGCCTCGGTCTTGGATTCGGGATTCACTCGATCCTCTTCGCGATAGCCCGGCACCGGAACGCCATCGACATGGCCGGCCGTGTACTGCGCGCGAATGACATTGGCAGCAACTTTCTCGGGCGTGTCCCACTGGCGAAGAGAGCGGATCACTTTGACTTTTTCATCGCGAACGCCATCGGCGCTGAGATCGGTGGGCGGCTCCATCGCGACAAGGCTGAGGAGTTGCAGCAGGTGGTTTTGCACCATGTCGCGCAGCGCGCCAGCGGTGTCGTAATAACCACCACGACCACCTTCCATGCCGAGGTTTTCGGAACAGGTGATCTGCACATGGCTGATGTACTTGCTGTTCCAAAGTGGTTCGAAAATGGCGTTGGCAAAACGCAGCACCATCAGGTTCTGTGCGGTTTCTTTGCCGAGGTAATGGTCGATGCGGTAGGTGTCGCGCTCTTCGAATGTCGCGTTGACGACTTCGTTGAGGTGATGCGCGGTAGCGAGGTCAGTACCGAAGGGTTTTTCGACAATCACCCGTGCCCAGCATCCGTTGGCTGCGCGGTTGAGTCCGGCATTCTTGAGATTGATGAGGATCTCGTCGAAGAACTCCGGTGCCGAGGCGATGTAAAACAGACGGTTGCCAGCACCGCCGCGAGCGGCATCAATGGCTGCCAATTTTTCGGCAAGTCGGCGATAGCCATCGGGGTCGGAGAATTCCGATTGGTGATAGCTCACCGATTCGATGAATGAAGACCAGATCTGATCATCGTGTCCCGAGCGCGAGACCTTGCGGTTCACATCGACAAGGCCCGCGTGAAATTCCGCGTCGGATTTTTCACGCCGCGCAAAACCAATGATTTTCACACCCGTTGGCAACTCGCCATCGACGGCGAGATTGTAAAGCGCGGGGATCAGCTTGCGATGGGCGAGGTCGCCGGTGGCGCCAAAAATCACCACGGTGCATGGCTCGGGTGTCGAGCGGGAGACCAGGTCTTCGCGGAATGGGTTCATGGATTTGGCAGAGGCTGGAAGCGGTGGGCGCGGCCCTCTTTCGCACTGCGATCAGGCAGGCATGGGGAAATCGCGATTGAAATCGAAAACCCTGTCGCGCAGTGCGTGAAGTTTTGGAATGTCGGTGTGGTTGGAGAGTGCTTCGTGGATGAAGTCGGCCACTTTTTCCACATCATTTTCTTTCATGCCGCGCGTGGTCACCGCAGGGGTACCGATGCGAATGCCGCTTGGCTTCATCGGACTGCCGGTATCGAAGGGGATGCCGTTTTTGTTGACCGTGATGCCAGCCTCATCGAGCGCGTGCGAGGCATCGGCGCCGTTGAGGTTCTTCGAGCGCAGATCGACGAGCATCACATGGTTGTCGGTGCCGCCTGAAACGATGCGATAGCCATGATGAGTGAGTCGTGCGGCGATCGCTTGCGCGTTTTTCACCACTTGTTGCGAATAGGATTTGAATTCTGGCTTGAGTGCCTCGCCGAAGCAGACTGCCTTGGCGGCGATCACATGCATGAGAGGACCTCCCTGCACGCCGGGGAACACCTGTGCGTCGATTTTTTTCGCGAACTCCTCCTTGCAGAGGATGATGCCACCACGCGGCCCGCGCAGGGATTTGTGCGTGGTGGAGGTGACGAAATCCGCATGAGGCACGGGGCTGGGATGCACGCCTGCCGCGACGAGTCCGGCGATGTGGGCCATGTCGACAAACAAGTAGGCACCGACCTCGCGGGCAAGCTTGCCCATGCGCTCGAAGTCGATCACGCGCGAGTAAGCCGAAGCGCCGACCGTGATCAACGCAGGCCGCAAATCGCGTGCGGTTTTTTCAAGTTCCTCGTAATTGAGGCGCTCATCGTCGGGCGAAACGCCGTAGTGAGTGACATCGTAAAATCGTCCCGAAAAGTTCGCCTTGTGGCCGTGCGTGAGGTGACCGCCGTGCGCGAGGTCCATCGTGAAGATCTTGTCGCCAGGTTTGAGCACCGAGAAGTACACCGCCGTGTTGGCTTGCGAGCCAGAGTGCGGCTGGACATTGGCGTGTTCGGCACCGAAGAGTTCTTTGGCGCGATCGATCGCGAGTTGCTCGACCACATCGACATGCTCGCAGCCGCCATACCAGCGACGACCGGGATAACCCTCGGCGTACTTGTTGGTGAGAATCGATCCCTGCGCTTCCATCACGGCAGGTGAGGCAAAGTTTTCCGAGGCGATCAGCTCGACATGGTTGCGCTGGCGTTTTTCCTCGGCATTGATCGCTTCGTAAATTGCCGGATCACTGACCGCGATGCTGCTACCCGACGATTTGCACACGCGGGGTTCGTGACGGCCACCTTCGAAATGCGCGTTGAGAAAGGCATCGACCATGGCGATGGCGGTCGGCACATCGGTGTACTTACCGCTGAGGCAGAGGATGTTGGCATCGTTGTGCTGACGCGTGATGATGGCCTCGTCGACCGACAGCACATTGGCGGCGCGCACATGGCGGTGACGATTGGCGGCGATGCTCATGCCGACGCCCGAAGTGCAGGCGAGAATGCCGAAGTCGAAGGAATCGTCGGCAACATTTCGCGCTACCACATTGGCATAGTCGGCATAGTCGACCGAGCCATTGCTGTGAGTCCCGAAATCATGGACCTGGTGGCCGATGGATTTGAGGTGGGCGACAACGGCGTTTTTGAGGTCGAAGGCGCCGTGATCGGCACCAATGGCAATGCGAAAAGTGGGGTGGCTCATGGCGTCGCGGGATTCAAGACTGAGGCGCGGTGCTTGAAAATCGGAAAGTTTGCCGAATCGGATAAATGCTGAACATGGAATCTCTTCGCCCAGTGTCGCGGCGCGAAAAAATCCACCCTCCGGCGTGCGAAGGGTGGATTGTTTACCGATGCCATCAGAACGATGGAAATTGATCTGACTTTGGTCGAGGTCGATGCCTGGTGTTGGGCATGGCATCGACGCCCCTTGGTCATGTGGCCGATTCTTCTTCGGAGTTGGCTGCAAGTTCGTCGAGCAGTCGCGACATGGCCTCCTCAGGGCTGGTTTGCCATTCCTCGGCCTTGGCAAGGATCAGTTTTTTGGCTGATTCACTGAGCTCGGAGAGGTTGATATCGAGAATTTTCGCCATTGATTATTAGATCGGTATTATAATTAACTTAACGGTAATTCGTCAAAGAAAAAACCTCGAAAAAAATGGCGCGCGTGCCTTGCAGGGGCATATTTCCCGCATGGCTTTGAAGGAAAATCCCTTCCGACAGTGGATGGACGACAACAAGCTCTCGGCCGCCGAGTTGGCAGGACCATTGGGGGTAAGCGTTCAGACAATTCACAATTGGAGGTCGGCAGGTGTGCCACCGCGGCGTCAGCCCTACGTGAAGGACACCATGGCGCGCTGGCATGTCATTTCCTCAAGGCCGATGAACTCGATTCTCATTACAGCGGGGGAAAAACAATTTGAGCAATGGAGTGAGGCGGCCTTGGCCAGCGGCAAGACGCTGGTCAGATGGGCGACCGAAGG
>JBMTCI010000131.1:0-3996 GCA_049430745.1 Luteolibacter sp.
CTTTTTGGTAATAATAACGACCATCCCTTTTGAGGATATGGGGGTGGTTAGGCATTGGGTTCGAGGTGGATTGAGTCCCATCGTTGTGTCCCACTTTCCCCTTCTTATTCATTACAGGAGAAGGATTTACCGCATTTTCAAGGGCTTGTAAAGCCGATGGCGGAGAGGGTGGGATTTGAACCCACGGTGAGTTTTACCCCACGTCCGATTTCGAATCGGGTGCCTTAGACCACTCAGCCACCTCTCCTTGCGCGGGGCGCGAATATTGCTTCCTGAGCGGGGCTTGTAAAGCCTGCAAATGAATCAATCTGGGAAAACAATCGCTCGATGACCGTCGATAATCGTGCGGTCATGCACATGGTAGCGGATGCCCTTGGCAATCGCGATGCGCTCGCAGTTGCGACCAAGGCGCACAAGATCGGCAGGCGCGTGGAAATGATGCACGCGCTCGACTTCCTGTTCGATGATAGGCCCCGCATCGAGATCGGCGGTGACATAGTGACATGTGGCACCGATGAGTTTCACCCCTCGCTCGTAAGCCTGTTGATAAGGATTGGCCCCAATGAAGGCGGGTAAGAAACTGTGGTGAATGTTGATGATGCGTCCGGCGAAGTCCTTGCAGAAATCATCGGGCAATATCTGCATGAAACGAGCAAGCACGATGAGCTCGACATCTTCCTTTTCAATCAGCTCGCGAATCTTTGCGAATCCGGCCGCACGTTGATCTCCATCCATGTCGATTTCGTGAAACACAATGCCCGAACGATCGGCGATGGAACGACAGTTCGGTCGATTGCCAATGATGGAGGTGATCTCGATGGGCAATTCACCAAGTTCAGTGCGCCACAGAATTTCGTTGAGGCAGTGATCGGTCTTGGTCACCAGCAAGGCCGTGCGCATGCGATAGGGCAAACGTCGGAAGTGCCAGTTGGCTTGCAGAGATCGGCCCAAGGTCCCAAAGCCCTCGATGAAGTCATCCGTCTGCACATCAAGATCCCCGGTTTCGATTTCAAGCCGGGCAAAAAACTTGCCCTGAAGCGAATCGGAAAACTGGTTGAACTCGATGAGGTTGCCACGATGCCCAGCCACATAGTTGGCGATTTTGGCAACGATGCCCGGTTGATCGGGGCAACTGAGTTTGAGAATGAGTCCTGGGCGAGCCACGCGGCAGTTTTCAACCATCGCCGAAGGGGTGTCAATCACCCCCTCAATTCGACTTACGAACCACGGGGTCAGTCCACTTTGGCGCCAAGCGCAGGCATGCGCGGCGAAATGCAAACGCCCCGGCGATGCCGCCTGTGAAATCCGCAATCCAATCAGCCATGTTGGCGCCACTGCGACCCGGTGTGAAACATTGATTCCATTCGTCGAGCCAACCGAGCAGGCCGATGGCAATGATGGTTGCCGTCACGACATACGCCCAACGCACCCTGCGTCGTAAAAAAACGAGCGTGATCGTGGTGAACAAACCGGCAACAAGAATACCGCCTCCTGCAAAGCCGAGGAAATGAGCCACCTTGTCGAGCTGCATCTTGAGCTGCGGGTTTTCATCACCTGGAATCGACGACAAAAACCAGATGGTTCTCACCCAAACCAAAACCGCGATCAGCCAAACCAACGGATGTCGAAACCAATTTCGAATGCTCACTGTTTGCGCATCTCCTCCTCAAGCCTCTCGGCCAGCCACTGTTTCATCATCGACTGGTAATTCAGGAATCTCGATCGCGCAATACGCTTGAGGCGCGAGAGCATGCGAGGATCAAAGCGCAAGGTGATGGTTGTGGAGTCACGCGAATCGGATTCGAGCACCGAGGCGGCCATCAGCTTGCCGTCGAGTTCGTGCATTTCCCAAAACCGCGCCTCTGCTTCCTCATCGGCGAACTCGGGGATCTCTGACCAGTTGTTGATCGACTTCATGGGTAAAAAAATGTTAGACGCACCAGCTCATCGGCAATCGGCGTATTTTCGGTCGTAAAATTTTCGCTCCGACTCGGTCATGTTGCGGGCAGCGATCACGCGTGTGGTTTTGCCATCGGTCCAAAAGGCAAAAAAAAGATGACGATCGGCAATCGTACGCCCGAGAGAATAAAATCGCGACGCGCCGTCCTCCCTCTCGCAGTCGGGCAGGAAGCGAACCGCAAAGGGATCTTCGAGCGCTTCCTCGAGTTCGTGCGGCTTGACTTCGTGCAAGTCGAATTGAACGTCGATCAAATCAAGTTCCATATCATGAATGTGAAGGGAAATGGATACCGAATGCAACAAAGACTTTGCCTACCTGAAAAGTGGACAAAATCTCAGAGCGCGTGTCCCATCCGCAAGCGCTTGGTTTCCAGGTACTTCTCGTTGTGCAAGTTGGCAGGCAAGGAAAGCGGAATTTGCTCGGTGATCTCGAGTCCGTAGCCTTCGAGACCCACCACTTTTTTCGGATTGTTGGTAAGCAGTCGGATCCTGCGCACACCGAGGTCGCACAGGATCTGGGCGCCCATGCCGTACTCGCGAAGATCGGCCGCATAGCCGAGCTTTTCGTTGGCCTCGATGGTGTCCATGCCCTGCTCCTGCAACTTGTAGGCGCGGATCTTTGCCGGCAGGCCGATCCCCCTGCCCTCCTGACGCAGATACAGTAATACGCCACCTTCTTTCGAAATACGCTCGAGCGCCGCCGCCAACTGACCACCGCAATCGCATCGCTGCGAGTGAAAGACATCGCCGGTGAGGCACTCGGAATGCACGCGCACCAGCGTCGGAACCTCGGGATCAATCTCGCCGCGCGTGAGTGCGAGGTGATGACTCAAATCAGTAGCGACACGATAGAGGTGGCAATCGAACTCGCCGAAATCGGTGGGCATCTTGATGCATTCCTCGCGGAGAACCAATTTTTCCGAGCGGCGACGGTACTCGATGAGTTGGGAAATCGTGCAGGCCTTGAGACCGTGGCGTTTTTGAAAATCACCGAGGTCACCGACGCGCGCCATCGTGCCATCGTCGTTGATGATTTCACAGATCACCGCTGCTTCAGGCAGACCCGCCAAACGAGTGAGGTCGACCGCCGCCTCGGTGTGACCCGCGCGACGGAGCACGCCCCCGGGACTTGCCAGCAATGGAAAGACATGACCCGGACGCACGAAGGCCTCAGCGCCTGCGCTGGGATCGGCGAGGAGGCGGATGGTGTGAGCGCGATCGGCGGCTGAGATGCCAGTGCCGACACCCTTGGCGGCGTCGACGCTCACCGTGAACGCGGTCTTGTGACCCTCGGTGTTGCGGCGCGTCATTTGGGGTAGATCCAGTTCCTCGGTGCGCTCGGCCGTGAGCGGGGCACAGATCAAGCCCCTTCCATGCACGGCCATGAAGTTCACCATTTCTGCCGTGCACATGGATGCAGCACCGATGAGGTCGGCCTCATTTTCCCGTGAGGGATCATCCGCGCAAATCACCAATCGACCCGCCGCAATTTCGGCGATGATTTCATCGATCGGACTGAACTGGATGGCGGATTCGGACATGGGAAAAATCGGCGCTATAGGCGCACCACAGGGAAAGGCATGCGGGCTGATCGGGCAACCAAAGAATGCCGTAGCTCAATTCAAAAAGGGATCATCGGGGGCCTGAGCGAGGATGCGATGCAGCGGTGACATCTCGCCGAGCAAACCGCGCCAGAGCTCAACATCCTGACCAGCCCCAAGGAATTGCCGCCGTGGCTCGGTGCAGATCCATGTCTGCTGGCTCATTTCATTCTCAAGCTGACCCGGGCTCCATCCCGCGTGTCCGAGGTATGCCCTCACGATGCGACCGGGACGACTCAGGTGATTCGTCGCCTCCTCGATCGAGATTCGCATCGCCCAGTGAAGCCCGCGCTTGGGTGTCCACCACATCGAGCAAAACATCAACTGGTCGCGCAAAACGGGTCCGCCTTCATACACCGGCACATTTTTCAATGACTCGAAGGCCTTGTCCTTGAGCAACTCGCCCACGACGGTGGAGAGCGGACGATTCAAAATG
>JBMTCI010000132.1:0-3993 GCA_049430745.1 Luteolibacter sp.
GCCCGCCAACTGATTCCCCATGCCTGACGAAATTGAAATCCGCCGACTCAAGGTCAGCGCCCACATCGGTGTACCAGATGATGAACGCTCATCACCGCAAGTCCTGCTCGTGACCGCCCGTCTCACCCCGGGTCAAAGCTTTGACGGTCTAGCCGATGAGATCTCACACACGGTCGACTACCACGCGGTCGCCATCCAAATCCAGCAACTCGCCGCCGCGCGTCCGCGCAAACTCATCGAAACTCTCGGCACCGAACTCTGCGATTTTCTGCTGCGCCACCATCCGCTCGTGAAGGTTGCGATCACCATCGAAAAACACATCCTGCCGGATACCGAGTGTGTCGCGGTTCATCTTGAGCGCAGCCGTTGACCTCACTCACGATAGCTCGCCGCCGATCCACGCGAGAAATTCCTGATTGCCATCCGTGCCAGTGATCGGCGAGGCAATCACTCCGCGCCACTCGCGTTTGCATTCCTCCACGACAAAGCGCCGGATCTTTTCCACCGCGCGCTCATGCAAGGCAGGATCGCGCACGATGCCACCTTTCGAAATGTCTTCACGATCGAGTTCGAACTGCGGCTTGATCAAACAAACGACAGCACCCTCGTCATCCAGCACCGAAAATACAGCCGGCAGAACCTTGGTCAGCGAAATGAATGAAAGATCCATCACCGCGAGACGGACTTTTTCCCCAAGATCATCGGGCACCATGTGACGCGCGTTGAATTGTTCTTTGACAATCACCCGCGGATCGTTGCGTAGTTTCCAAACGAGCTGGTTGGTGCCGACATCCACCGCATGCACCCTTGCCGCTCCGCGTTGCAAAAGGCAGTCGGTAAACCCACCGGTCGATGCACCAACATCGATACAAACCCATCCCATCGGATCGATCCCAAAGGCATCAAGCGCGCCCTCGAGCTTGATCCCTCCCCGCCCGACAAATTTTGGCTTTTCCCTGACCTCGAGCGCGGCGTCCTCCACCAGCTTCTGCCCCGGTTTGTCGATCACCCGATCGCCGATGCGCACCTCACCGGCAAGGATCAGGCGCTTGGCCTGCTCCCTGGATTCGCACAAGCCCTTTGCGACCAGAAGGATGTCGACTCTCTCAAGTTTCATCGGATTGCGCTGCCAGCATAAAGTCCCCTGACCGATGCGCAAGCCACGGCGCGAAATCCATGCACGACCGCCTTGCCAGCGACCGACCAAGAAGTATCCTCCTAGCCCAAGCCCATGACGCAGTTACTGAAAAAATTCCTCGGCATGAACTGGCTCATGGTGCTCGTGATGTACGGGCTTTTGGCATTTGGCGTGATCATGATCGAGAGCGCGGCAAGGCACCTCTCCATCGGCGAAGAAGCGCTCAAACAATTCGACAACTCGGGCGCTTGGTACGCATCGATGCAGCAACGATGGATCATTCTCGGCAGCGTCGTGTACTTCGCCACCGCGATGATCGATTACCGCTGGATCCGCTGGCTCGGCATTCCTCTCTACCTCGTCGGCCTCGGCCTGATGATCCTCGCCATGCAGCAGGACGATTCGGTGCACCGACTCTCCCTCTTCGGACTCAGCTTTCAACCCGCGCAACTTGGCATCACCTCGGGCATCATCCTCATCGCATGGCTATCGCAGGACCTGCCCAAACTCCACCCGTGGTTTGCCTCACCCATCGCCCGCATTTCGCTCATCGCCTGCACCGCGGCCGTGCCGTTTCTCATGGTGATGAAAATGGGCGACATGGGATCAGCCTTGGTTTGGATCCCTGTGGTAGTGGTTGCGTTGTTGGTGACAGGCATTCCATTTCGATACCTTTCATTCATGAGTCTGATTGGTGCCGGACTTTTGCCGCTACTCTATTTCGTGGTCTTGCCGATGGTTTCCAAACGCGGACCCGAACGCATCGACACCTGGCTGCGCATGTTGCAAGGTCGCGAGGTCGACATCAGCAACGAAGCCTACGCACCGCACAACATCTCAATGGCAGTCGGCACGGCTGGATGGAAAGGAGTCGGTTGGAATGCAGGACCGGAAACCGGCTCACTCCATGCCAAAGGTTTCATTCCGAAAGACACCGCACACAACGACTATATCTTCGCGGTCATCGCCGTGGAAACGGGTTTTCGCGGCGGACTCATCATGATCGTCGGCTTCGCGATTCTCATGGTGCAGGGCCTCATCATTGCATTTTACAGCCGTGATGTGACAGGCCGATTGATCGCAAGCCTCGTCGTCGCGCTGTTCTTCGCCCATGTCTTCGAAAGCATCGGCATGTGCCTGCTGCTCACCCCGATCACTGGCATTCCGCTGCCACTCGTCAGCTATTCCGGCACCTTCGTGGTGGTCTGCATGATGCTGCTTGGCCTCGTGCAAAGCGTCTGGATCCATCGTTCGCCGGAAACACCCGTGACTGAATACGGAAAAATTGCCTGATTTGACGGCATTTTCCCCACCATAAAGGTTTTTCCGGACTTGCCCGCCGATCGCCCTGAGGTTATCTCGCCGCCGCATGGCAAAGAAACCTGTAGTTCTGATCATTCGCGACGGATGGGGTGTGAACCCTGGCGGTCAAGCCACCGCTCAAAAGGACGGCAACGCCACTCTCCTCGCACGCACACCTTTTCATGATGAAATGCTCGCTGCTTACCCCAAGGGCTTTCTCAGCGCCTCGGGTCTCGATGTCGGTTTGCCCGACGGGCAAATGGGCAACTCGGAAGTCGGCCACTTGAACCTCGGCGCCGGCCGTATTGTTTATCAGGCCCTCACGCGCATCAACAAAGCCATCGCCGAAGGCACGCTCGCGCAAAACCAAGTCTTCACCACCGCACTCGAAAAAGCGAAGTCCAGCCGACTTCACTTCATCGGGCTCGTATCCGACGGCGGCGTTCACAGTCATCAGGATCAACTCATCGCCATGATTCGCCTCGCGCATCAGGCCGGCGTGAAGGACATCATGATCCACGCGATCACCGACGGTCGCGACACCTCACCCACCGGCGGCGAAGGCTATCTTGCAAAAGTCGAAGACGAGGCTGCGAAATGCGGTGCGCGCATTGCCACCGTGATCGGACGCTACTTTGCGATGGACCGCGACAAACGCTGGGACCGCGTGAAACTCGCCTGGGATGCGATCGTGCTAGGCAAGGGTGAGCCGCGCGAGATCCTCGCCAGCGAGGCTGTTGCCGATTACTACCGCCAAGACAAGACCGACGAGTTCATGCCGCCGATGATCTTTGCCGAGGCCGACACCCAGCGGATCCGCGACAATGATGTGATCCTCTTCTTCAACTTCCGCGCCGACCGCGCCCGCGAAATTTCCGATGCTTTCCTCAAGGCGGATTTCGATGGCTTCGATCGTGTCGTCACGCCCAAGACACACTATGTGACTCTCACCGAGTACGACGAGACTTACACTTGCCCGTCCATCTTTGCGCCCGAAAAACTCGACATGGTCCTCGGCGAAGCAGTCGCCGCTGCAGGACTTTCACAGCTTCGCATCGCGGAAACGGAGAAATACCCGCATGTCACTTATTTCTTCAACGGTGGAGTTGAGTTGGCCAACAAGGGCGAGGATCGTGTGATCATACCCTCGCCCAAGGATGTGCCGACTTATGACTTCAAACCGCAAATGAGCGCGCCGGAAGTCACCGATACCGTGGTTTCCAAACTCAAGGACTATGATCTCGTGATTCTAAACTTCGCCAATCCCGACATGGTTGGTCACACGGGCGTGGTGGATGCCGCAATCAAGGCCTGCGAAACCATCGATGCCGGTGTCAAA
This sequence comes from Luteolibacter sp., assembly GCA_049430745.1. Lineage (GTDB taxonomy): Bacteria > Verrucomicrobiota > Verrucomicrobiia > Verrucomicrobiales > Akkermansiaceae > Luteolibacter. The sequence continues at coordinate 3,780 of JBMTCI010000132.1, forward strand.
GCCGTCGTCGAGGAAACCCTTCGCCTCGGCGGCAAACTCCTCATCACCGCCGATCACGGAAACTGCGAATACATGCGCAATCCCGATGGATCGCCCAACACCGCGCACACGACCTTCCTCGTGCACGCGGTCTATGTCGCCAGCGATTCGGATCAATACAAAGTGAAGGATGGCATCCTCGCCGATGTCGCCCCGACCCTGCTCGACATGCTCG
>JBMTCI010000133.1:0-3980 GCA_049430745.1 Luteolibacter sp.
CCATCAAGACCTGTGCCGCGACATGGCTCAAAGCCATCGTATTGATCGCGCCCGCAGGCAGTTTCACGGGACAATTCTCACGCGGTCGCCCTCGGAGGTCATCGAGAACAACTTTGCCGCATTGTTCGCGGGCAGTCGAATGCACCCGTGCGAAGCGGGATAGCCGGGAAGGTAGCCCTGATGCAGGCCGAAGTCGGACCCGCTGAGTCGTTGGAAGTAGGGCATGCTTGAGTGGTAAATGGTGGAGGTCCACGAGCGGTGCTTGTTGGTGATCACAAACTCGCCAGTTGGCGTGCAATAGCCTTTGCGGCCGGTTGATACCTTGGTGGAAAAAATTTCAGCGCCCATCGCGTCGTAGACGCGGGCAACTTGCTCGGCGAGGCGTATCTCGACATGGCGTTCCTCGCGGTGCGGGTCTTTGCCGAGCACCAATCGCATCATCGGCACATCATTGCGGCGAGCCGCAAAGGTAAGCGGCCAGTAATAGGCTCGGCGTGTGCGAACATTCATTTTCGCACCAGCCTCGATGAGGCATTTGGCAGTTTCGAGGTTGCCCGAGTCGATGGCCATCATGAGCGGAGTCGCGCCAGTGTCATTCTTCAAGACCCAACGCATCGCGCCTTCACGCACGAGTTTCATGAACTCATCCGACACCGGAGTGATGAAAGGGGAGTTGGGGTCCGCGCCCAGCTCGATCATCGTGCGGACTGAGCGGTGGCAATTGCGAGCGATCGCGACATGGAGGGCGCGTTGACCTTCTGGCAAGATGGCTTGGTGATCGGCGCCGTGTTGCAGAAGCTGCGATGCGAGTTGATCGTGACCATGACTCAAAGCCGCGGAGAGCGGGGTGGCGAGATAGGGAGCGCGAGAAAAATTGGCAGACGCTCCGCCAGCGAGCAGGAGGCTTGCCGTTTGATGATCGCCACGACTGCAGGCCTCCTCGAGCGCATTGCCCGATGGAAAACCGTAATCGAGAAACAGTTTCGCGAAATTCATCATGCCCTTGCGCGCCGCGATTTCGACGAGTTTTTCGCGATTGAAATCTTTGCCGAACCTGATGCCGCGAGAAAACAGCAGGCGCGCCTTGATGATGTCGTTTTGTTCGAATGCCTTGCCGAGCCATGTCTCCCACCCGCCGGGTGCTGCGGGCACCTGATCGACGAGTTGCTCAAAAAATCGATTGTCATCCGAATCGAATGCGAGCTCGAAGGCCGAAGGGCCTTGGGTGCCAGAGCAGGCCAGCAATGGATCGCCGCCGATTTTCAAAAGCGATTTGAAAAGCTCTGCATCGCCAAGCGTCATGGCTCTGGAGAGCGGGCTGATTCCTTCGCGGTTGCGTGCATTCGGATTCGCGCCCTTGGCTACGAGGTGGGGGATTAGCTCATGCCACTTTTGGTCGATGGCGTGATGTATGGCAGTGTTGCCATGGATGTCGTTGGCGGTGGGATCCGCACCGATTTCGAGCAGGGATTCAACGAAAGCTCGGCGGCCAAGGGTCATGGCGACATGCAGCAGCGGATTGCCATCGCGGTCCTTTAGATTGGGATTCGGTTCAGCATACAGAATGCGCTCGACGACATGCTCACGCCCGTTGCGCATGGCCCAGATCAGCACCGCTTCACCATCGGGCATGGTGCCGTTCGGGTCGGCTCCAGCAGCGAGCAAGGTGTCGAGCAATTCAAATTGCCCCGACAAAGCGGCAGCGCCGAGAATGTGGCCTTTTTCGCCGCTTTGTGCACAGGGGTCGGCGCCCGCGTTGAGCAGCATGAACATGCTGTCGGCGTCACGGTTTTTCACAGCCTTTGCCAAAGGTCGCTCGCCCGAAGGGTCAGCCGAATTTCCACAAATTCCGCTCTCTAGCAGCAAGGCGGAGGTTTTATGGTCGCGATTGGCAAGGGCCTGATGCAAGCGCTCGTTGTTGACCTCGACCCCATCGGTTTCGAGCTCGCGCAGTGCCTGAGCTTGACGCGAGTCGCACGCGCTCAGCGCCAAAAGCGCCGTAAAAATCACCGAATTCCCCAAAGTGCGCAAAGCTGTGTCGATCACTCTGGCGTGGATTTTATGAACACCCGTGATCATGGCAAGTTTGTCTGCGCAAATTCATCGGAAAAATCGCGCCAACTGGAATGTTCGATCATCCTTCCGATGCTGGACAAACGGCGGCGGGTCTGGCAAGCATCCGCGCCGATGTCCGAATTGCCGAAAGCCTATGAACCGGGTGCGGTCGAAGCCAAGTGGTACGCCGCTTGGATCGAAGGGAAATGTTTCGAAGCCAATCCCGCTTCGACCAAAGAGGCATATTCGATCGTCATTCCGCCGCCGAATGTGACTGGCATTCTCCACCTCGGTCATGTGCTCAACAACGCGCTGCAAGATATTCTTGCCCGTCGTGCTCGCCAGAAGGGGAAGGAAGCTCTCTGGTTGCCGGGCACGGATCACGCCGGCATCGCCACGCAGGCAAAGGTCGAGCGTGAGCTCAGAGAAAGCGAAGGGAGAACTCGCCGCGACCTCGGCCGTGAGGAATTCCTCAAGCGCGTCTGGGATTTTAAAAACAAACACGGCGATATCATCATCAAGCAGCTCAAGCGCCTCGGCTGCTCCTGCGATTGGAGCCGCGAGCGCTTCACGATGGATGAGGCCTACACGAAATGGGTGAGCCATGTGTTCGTCGAGCTCTTCAAGGAAGGTCTCATTTATCGCGGCAAGCGGATGGTGAACTGGTGTCCGGTTTCACTCACCGCTTTGTCCGACGAGGAGGTCATCATGACCCCACAGCGGTCGAAGCTCTATTTCATGAAATACCAACTCGCCGATGCGCCGGGCGAGTATCTGGAAATTTCCACCACCCGTCCCGAAACATTGATGGGCGATGTCGCGGTCGCGGTGAATCCGAAGGATCCGCGCTTCACCAAGCACATCGGACGCAAAGTTCTGCGCCCATTTCCTCAGGCGGAAATTCCGATCATCGCCGACGAGCATGTCGACATCGAGTTTGGCACAGGCGCGCTCAAGATCACACCGGCTCACGACAAGGCCGACTTCGAAATCGGCACGCGCCACGACCTTGAGATCATCGACGTGCTCACACCCGAGGGACGCATCGATTGCCCTCAATGCCCAGAGCTGCATGAACTCGATCGCTTCGAGGCGCGCAAAAAGGCCGCGGCCATGCTCGAAGCAATGGGGCTTTTACTCAAGGTTGAGGAGTACGAGAACAATGTCGGATTTTCCGAGCGTGCGCATGTGCCTGTTGAGCCGCGCATATCGATGCAGTGGTTTCTCAAGTACCCCTGTGTCAAGGAAGCCGCCGACGCAGTGGCCAAGGGCGAGATCAAATTCCGCCCCGAACGCTGGGCGAAGACTTACGCGCATTGGATGGAAAACTTGCAGGACTGGTGCATCAGCCGCCAGCTGTGGTGGGGGCATCAAATCCCTGTGTGGTATCGCAAGGATAAGCTCGAAGCGCTCAAAAACGCCGAGTCGCTCGACATGGCCAATTTCGCGGCAGGCGACATTCATGTCGGCGTCGAGCCTCCTGCCGATGCTGCCAACTGGACGCGTGACGAAGATGTCATGGACACCTGGTTCTCGTCGTGGCTCTGGCCGTTTGCGACGATGACCGATGTCGGTGAAACCACGCCGACGCTTGCAAAGTTTTATCCTACGACGGATCTAGTAACTGGGCCTGACATCCTGTTTTTCTGGGTCGCGCGCATGATCATGGCCGGCTTCCGCTTTGAAGGGAAAATTCCCTTCGGCAATGTGTTTTTCACTTCGATTATCCGCGACCTGCAGGGGCGCAAGATGAGCAAGTCGCTCGGGAACTCGCCCGATCCGATCGACTTGATGGACAAATACGGTGCCGATGGTTTGCGCTTCGGACTCTTGCGCATTGCGCCCGTGGGGGCCGACCTTCGCTTCGACGAAAGCGCGGTTGAGGAGGGACGTAACTTTGCCAACAAGCTCTACAATGCCTGCCG
>JBMTCI010000134.1:0-3950 GCA_049430745.1 Luteolibacter sp.
GGCTCCATCATGCAGGCGTGGAACTCGTAGAAGGCCTTCTTGTCCTCATCCATCATCGTGTGACGCTCCCAAGGTTCTGGGATCATCATCATCATCGCGTGGACGAGGTCATAGCCACCGAAGTGCATGAACTCGAGGGCATTGTCGAAGCGCGCGGAGTCGGATCCGTCCTCAACGATCACGGGGAAAACGCGAGAGATGTCGCCGTCGAAGAGGTCGCTTTGGCAGAGTGCCTGACGCGCCTTCATGAAGTTCGCGTTGCCCATGACCGTGTTGATTTCGCCGTTGTGGGCGATGAAACGGTTGGGGTGAGCGCGCGACCAACTTGGGAAAGTGTTGGTCGAGAAACGGGTGTGCATCAGCGCGAGGGCCGACTCGAAATCCGGGTCGTGAAGATCGGGGAAATACTCGGCAAGTTGGCAGGGCGTGAGCATGCCCTTGTAGACCATCGTGCGGGCCGAGAGGTTGGTGACGTAGTGGTAGTCACCGCCGGGGAACGAGTTCGACTTGTTGCCGTGAACGTCGCTGAACTTGTTCGGCATTTCGTTGTTGCGGATCCATGTGGCGACGCGTTTGCGGATCACATAGAGTTTGCGCTCAAAATCGATCGCGCTCGTGATGTCGTCACTTTTCTCGATGAAGACCTGCTTGATGAGCGGTTCGTAGCGGCCGGAGGTTTTGCCGAGGATCTCGCTGCGGGTTGGAACCGTGCGCCAGCCGATGAGTTTTTGGTCTTCTTCGTGGATGACATGTTCGAACACCTGCATGGCGGCTTCGCGCTCGCTAGGTTCGGGGGAAAGGAAAACAAGGCCCGAGCCGTAGGAACCTTCGGGCGGAAGCTCGATGCCCTTTTTGGCCATTTCCTTGCGCAGGAACTTGTCGGGCATCTGGACGAAAATGCCGGCTCCGTCACCCGTGGCCGGATCCGATCCGCTGGCACCGCGGTGGTCCATCTGGGCATTCATCGTGAGAGTCTTGACGATGATGTCGTGCGAACGCTTGCCCTTGAGGTGAGCGATGAATCCGACGCCGCAGGCATCCTTCTCTTGCGATGGGTGCCAAAGTCCTTGTGGTTGGGGCCAGCCAAGCGGGGATTTGTGCGGGACGGACATGGGGGTGATGGTCTTGGGGTGGGGTTGAGGCTAGGTGGTTGAATTTTGCCGATTTGGACGGCCGTTTTTGCCGCTGAATCAAGCGTTTGGCATGCCATTTGGGCGAGAAACAGCGTGCTGACGCGAGGCTGGGGGCGAAACGGCCGGAAATCTGTTGTTGCGGGGGGTGGATGTCAAGGCTGTGCGCGAGCGATTGTTTGGTAAAATGAAATTCCCTGATCGCGTGGGCATGGTTTGCGTGAAGGGCTGTGTGCAGGTGGATTTTGGGGCAATCAGCGGCAGGATTGTTCGAGCGCCATGAACGCGGCTCCGGCACCGTTTTCATCGATCAGAAATCGGTCGCTTTCGTCGCGGACTTGAGCATGGGATTTGAGGAAATCGGCGAAGCTCACCAGTTGGCTCTCGCTGGTCCACGGACGTGACCAATCGATAAGGTCGGTGAAATTCACATCGGCTGTCAGATCGCGCTGGCCTGGGTGACGGTAAATTTCCGGGCCTTGGATCATTTGTTGAAAATGGTAAGCGCGCAAGGTGCCGAGTGGTCGGCGGTGATAAATGTTTTGTGCGGTGTTGCCATAATCGATCGTGAGCATGCGGCCCGCTTTCCAAAACGGCATCCACTCTGCGAGCCACTGCTGGTAGGATTCGTGGATCTCGATCCACTGACCGATAGGCTGGTCATGATGAAAGGATGAGGACGCTGGTAGGGTTGAGATTTTTTCAAGCGATTCGATGGGGTCGCCATTTTTTCGCATCGTGAGCATCAATTCCTGCCAACCATCGGCGGTGTTTTGGAATCGGCGAACTGGAAACGCGTCGACAAGTTCGTTGGAAAAAATCACCGCGCGGCCTTTGCAGGCTTTGAGTGCCTCGGCGGGTGAGCGGTGCCATTGTGCCTTGCGACCAAGGGTTTTGCGTTGGATCTGCGAGAGTGCTTCTGAGCTTTCGACAAGGTGGAGATGAGTTTTCCATCGGATCGACCAAGGGAGATTTTGAATCACGGCGGCGGCGAGAGCGCCATTGCCCGGGCCGATCTCGATCAGATCGCGGCAATTCGTTTCCCGCATCGCCTTGCTGGCCCAACTTGCAATGGCCCGGGCAGGCATCGACTAAATGACCGGCGCGGTGGTGAAGTCGCCGCGACGGCCGATGCCTTTGATGTTTCTTGCATAGTAGCCATCATGCGGGTCGTGCAGCGCCCGACGCATGAACTCCTCGAAGCGAATGGGTGTTTCCATGAAAAACAAACAGCCGCGATCCAGAAGGAGCGCGGCTGTGGTGAAATCGGTTATGGTGGTAGGATCAAGCCTTGGCCGCGGTCCGCGCTTTGCGGATGATACTGTTGACGGTTTCGGAGGGTTTGGCTCCGACCGAGAGCCATTTGTCGGCGCTGGTGAGATCGATGGTGAAGTTGGTGCCTTCCTTGAGCGGATCGTAAGTTCCGATTTGCTCAATGTAGCGTCCGTCGCGGCGCTTGCGGCTGTCGACGGCTACGATTTTGTAATAAGGGCGGTCTTTGGTGCCCTTGCGGTTGAGGCGGAGAGAAACGGCCATGGTCGGTTGCGGTTGCGATGCCCGGGAGCGGGCGGGCGGGGAACTTGCAGAGTTTGAGGGGGCTTGCCAAGCGGAATCTTGGCCGAATGTGGAAATTTTTGCAGGAATGGTGGCGAAATCAGCTGGTGGGAATGGCGGTTTCCTGGGTTTCGGCCTTGGCGATGAGGGTGGAAACGCGTTGTTCGAGGAGTTGAAGGATGTGAGGGTCGTCGACTTTTCCGCCTTGGGCGGTGGTGATGTAGAGGGTGTCCATCGCGACGCCTTTTTCCGTGCAAATCCGAGCGTGGGCGGTGTTGAGGCCGTAGTGGTTGATTGTGTGAAAAAGATCATGCAGGAGCCCGATGCGGTCGAGTGCTTGGATCTCGAGGGTCGTGCAAGACGGGTGAAGGTCGTTGCTAAGGTACGCGCGCACAGGAACCGGGATGTCGTGGTCGGTGCGGTCCTTGAGAAAATTCGCGCGGCGGCGCAGGTAGCGTTCGGGTTCGTATTGGGTGGCGGCGAGAATGGTCTCGAAAGTTTCGAGAATGCGCTTGCGAGTGGCGGTCGAGGTCAGCGCCTCGAAGTTGGTGGTGCACACGCGGAAGATGTTCACCACGATACTGTCAGTGCGCGTGAAGAGGTCGGCGGACAAAATGTTGATTTGTTCCGAAGCAAGGGCGCAGCAGATTTTTTCGAGCAGAAGCGGACGATCGCGCGTGGCGAGCACGAGTTCGGAGTAACCTTGGTCAGTGTGGTCGATCCATTTGATGCACGAGGCGATGGCCGATGACGATTCGTCCTCGCGTTGCAGGAAATGACGCACGGTGCGGATCTGCGTGACGATGTCGGAGGCCTGACGAAAGTGGAATGCGGAGGCCGGCATGCGTTCGAAGTGGCGGTTCACATCGGGTTGGTAATCGTCGCGCATGAGGCCACTGACTTCTTTTCGCAGTGCCAGGCGGTCGGCATCGAGTTTGCGCGAGTATTTTTCGCGGCCGTTTTCGAGGAAGTTGCGCGTGGCGGTGTGGAGCTGCAACATGAGGCTCTCTTTCCAACCAGTCCACGCGTCGGGCGATGTGCCGTTCGAGTCGGCAAAGGTGAAGAGGAAAAGTGCGTCAAGGTTGGATGGGTTTTTGACGATGGCGGCGAACTCAGCGATGACCTCGGGATCGTCGAGATTGCGGGTGGTGGCGAAGCGCCAGAAGGTCAGGTGGTTGTCCACCAGGAACATGATAAGCGAGCGTCGAGCTCCTTGGATTTGCAGGCGGTTGCAGAGTCGCGAGGCAAGCATGGCCGAGCCGTCGA
>JBMTCI010000135.1:0-3929 GCA_049430745.1 Luteolibacter sp.
GATCGTCCGAAGGATGCCATCGCTTTGCTTGAGCCTCTTTTGGCGGCGCATCGCGCCTCAGCAAAGATCCCCGGAAATTTTTGGATCGAATCCGCGCGCACTCTCTCGGTGTGCTATGCCGTCACAGGTGATGCCGCCCGCTGCACGCAGCTAGGCAAGGAGATCTCCGACGCGAGCTCGCTCCAAGGCGCGGATCCTTTTGTTTCGCTCGGCAAGGCTCTGCTCATGCCGGCCAGTGTGAGCCTCGAAGACCGCGAAGTATCGCTCAAGGACCTCACGGCCGACGAAATGCCCGCCCATGTTGCCGCCTACGCGTCGTTTTACCGTTCGAAGTTGCTCAAGGAGCAAAAGAAAAATGACGAGGCCCTCCAAGCCATGCTCGCGGTTCCCTGCCTTTACCCATCGGGCGGACTGATCCTGAGCGCCGGCGCTGAAATCCTCGCCGCCGACATGCTCGCCGGCCTCAAACGCATCGACGAAGCGACTGCGCTGGTCAATTCGGCGCTGCGCGTCACTCAAGGAACGATTTTGCACGACGAGGCCAACAAGCGACTTGAATCGTACAAGTAACCGGTCCACCATCCGCAAACAAAGCATCTCACCCATCGATCATCATGAAATCCACCATCCTCAAAGCCGCATGCACCGCATTCACCGCGTTGCTGTTGTTTCCCGTGACCGCTCTGGCCTCGGCTCCCAAGCCCGGCGTGACGGAGAAAACCCTGCTCGACACCTATCATGAAGGCGGTTGGGTCATGCATTTCCTCTTGGTGTTCTCGATCGGAATGGTTTGGTTGATGATCGACATCTGGCTTCGCACCAACAGCAAGAAGATGACACCCGAAGAGGATGTCACGACCGTGCAGGAACTTTTCCGCGCAGGCGACTATGTCGGCGCATACCAGGCCATGAAGTCGAGCTTCAGTCCATTTGCCGAAGTGATGCGTGCTGGTCTTGGATCGGTCGGCTATGGCAAAGAAGCCACCGAGGAAGCGGTCTATGCAACGGTGGAGAAAATCAATTCCACGCTTCAAACCCGCATCAACTATCTTTCGGTGATCGGTGTTTGCGCGCCGATGGTCGGACTGCTTGGTACCGTTGGCGGCATGAAGGGAGCTTTCGGTAGCCTTGGCAGCGCGGGCCTCTCCAGCGGCGTCGGCGAACTCGCCGGTCACATCGGTGAGGTTCTTGTTGCGACTGCTACGGGTCTGCTCGTTGCGATCCCTGCGTTCATGGCCTTCTACTTCCTGCGCAACAAACTTCAGGGCGCGGTTCATCATCTTCACGAGGAAACCGAGCGGATTTTCCGCAACGCTCCTTACGAGTACCTCAAGGACGCCGATGTCGGCCAAGAGGAAACCTATGCGGCTCTGCCCAACTGGCTTCAAGGCGCAGAAGTCACGCAAGGCTGAGATTTCCGCTTTGTTTATTTCAATTCAATCTTTGAACAACTGATCCTATGGCTGGTGGTGGTGGCGGCGGAGACGGGGAACCCGAGTTCCAAATTGCTCCGATGATCGACGTGCTCCTCGTGCTGCTCGTCTTCTTCGTCATGATCACCTCCGCCGAGGTACTCAAGGTTGATAAGAACCTCACGCTGCCTGTTTCGCCAAACGCCAAACAACGCGAGCCTGAGATGGCAAAGCACGAGATGGCTGTGAACCTCCGCTACGACGCGGCCACCAACAAAGGCATCCTTGTCGTTGATGATCGCATTTTCGCGGATTGGCAGGAGGTGGTGCCGATTCTTCAGGCCAGTCGCGAGCGTGATCCCAAGCTTCGCATTGTCGTCCGCGGCGACGCTGCGGTGCCTGCTGGAGAAATCCAGAAGATCATGAACGTCATCGGCGAGGCAGGTATTGCTGATATCGCATTTTCCGCATCCAACAAGTGACAAGCCCATGAGCAAGAGACGCCGTCACCGCAGAAAAGCCAGCGCCGAAGTCAATCTTGGCTTTCAGATTGCTCCGATGATCGACGTGGTCTTTGTCATCCTCCTTTTCTTCATCGTTCAGGCCAGCGATATCCAGGTGGAAAATGCCCATGTCACCAAACTACCCGGCACCGTCGAGACCCAGAGCGACACGCCGATGCCCGATGAAATCGCCATCAGCATCGAGGATGACGGCCAGGTCTTTCTGAACGACGATCCGCTCGACACACCCGAGGCCAAATTGCTTCCCGAGCTTGCCAGCAATCTCAATCAATTGCGCGAGAGCAGCGAGGCATCCAAGTCCGAAGTGCTCGTCACAATCTACGCCAACGAACTTGCGCGCTATGAGCGCGTGGTCGATGTTCTCGACGCCATGAGTCGCGCTAAGATCACGAATGTCAGCTTCCAAGCTGGGAGCCCGGAATGATCGTCTCGGCTTGAACGAACTTTTTTACTGCCGCCATGGAATATCACGAAAGCGATGAGGTTCAAATCCCCCACGCCCCCAAGAAACAAACTTGGTGGGAGAAGTTGGGTGGCGGCTCGCTGATGATTGCCGCTTTGGTTCACATCGTGATCCTGATCGTTGGCGGACTTTGGGTTTATCAGATCATCGTCGAACCTGAGAAAAAAGTCGACTTCCTGCCGTCTGGCGGAGGTGGTGGCGGCGAGCGCGGCGCTCAAACGAACGTTCAGCAAAAAAAGCGTCAGCAGATCACGCCATCGACCAGCGTGAAACGCGTCTTTGCCGAAGGTGCCACTTCGTCGTACGCGATTCCCGATCCGGGTGACAGCTTCGGTGAAATGTCCGCCCTATCCTCACTCGGCGGCGGGAGCATGGGCGGCGGCGGCCTCGGCTCGGGCATGGGTCAAGGCTTTGGCAGCGGCGACGGCCTCGGCTTTGGCAAGGGCGGCGGCGCTGGCAAGCTCTTTGGGTTGATCCCTGAGAACATGCGCAAGCGCTGTTCGCGAGAGGACCGTCTCCAACGTCTCAAGGAAAATGGCGGCATTCCTGCATGTGAAGAGGCGGTCTTGAAAGCATTGCGTTGGCTTAAGACTCAGCAAGCATCGGATGGTTCATGGGGAGGGAGTTATCATCCCGTGGCGATGACGGGTTTCACTCTTCTTGCTTATTTCGGTCACTGCGAAACTCCCGCATCCGAGGAGTTTGGGGATTCCTGCCTCAAGGGCATCGTGTACCTGATCAATCAGGGCCTGAAAAATGATGGCAAGCTGGCCACCGATCTTGCTGACAAGCATTTCCCTTACGAGCACGCCATCGCCACTTACGCACTCGGAGAAGCACTCACATTTTGCAAAGAGATGAAATTGGCTGTGCCGAATTTGTCCGAGGTCACTCAGAAGGCTGGGCAGTTCATCATCGACAACCAGCACAAAAAAGGCGGCTGGGCTTACTCATACAGCAAGGCAGAAGACGCCTTTGTCGACACCTCCGTAAGCGGCTTCCAGATTCAAGCCCTCAAGGCTTGTAGCCACACGCCGATCGAGTTTAAGGGCCTGCAACCGACGATCACGAAAGCGCTCGATTACATCAATGGCAACCAACACGAAAGCGGGGGCTTCGGTTACACCCATACAAAAAATCCTTTGCCTGAAACCAAGGGCTATTACTCGCTCACTGGCGCGGGCATGCTCGCCAACCAAATGTGGGGCAAGGGCAACCGCAGCGAAGTTCGGAAGGGCGCCGACTATATCCTCAAGAACTCAAAGTTCACTTACGACGACGAGCATTGCGACCTCTACGCGCATTACTACGAATCGCAGGCCATGATGCAGATGGGTGGCGATTATTGGAAAAAATACAACGAGATGTTCCGAGACGAAGTGCTGAAGGGCCAAAACCCTGATGGCTCTTGGAGAAAACCTGGCGGCGGTAAGGATGTGCGCGCCATTAGCCCGGCATTCACTCACAACGAAGTGTATCGCACGGTGCTCTGCACGCTGATGCTCGAGGTGTATTATCGTTTCCTCAGCA
>JBMTCI010000136.1:0-3905 GCA_049430745.1 Luteolibacter sp.
CAACCCTGGATCCTGCGCAAGCACCAGGCCTTCCGCCCGGTGAGCGATCCCGCGTTCTTCTACAGCCTGATCCCGACCGAGTTCACCAACACCCGGCTCGTCGGCCGCAGCGTCTGGAACGGCCAATGGAAGATCGTCATCCCCGCCTACACCATGCTCGAGAACGAGCAGGACGCGCTCAACCGCTTCGTCGCCAGCGTGAAGGACATTCAACTGTTTCTTCGCACTTACTCTAACTCAGGGAACTGATGACGCGCCGTCACCTTTGGACCATTATAGTGCTACTGGCACTCGGTGTGGTGGGAGTGGCCTTGTTGCGGCTTGGTACTGGCTTTGAGCCTATTTCTCAAGTGGCGCTTGGTGTCATTGACAAGCAAGTCGGAGTTCCGACATCCACCAGTCGCGATCGTGAGGAAATTTTCAAAAAAGCCTTTTGGCGGCGACCAGGTCCAGACGATAAGGTTCTTCAAGCAGAGCGCCATGAATGGAGCGATGATGAAGGGGTCAATCGATGGCAGTGGTTTTTGTTAGTGAACGCATCGCCTGATTTAATCACTTACCTTAGGGAGAGAAATGTCTTTGGATTGCAGACGGTGAATTCAAGGCAAGCGGCATTCAAAAACCCCAAAACAGTCGCAACGCCGAATTGGTTTCGATTCAATTCAGAAGAGGTAGACACCCTGGAATCTCTCCATGGTGAGATGAAGTTGATGTTTAGCAAGACCAGCAACACGCTTTACGCTACGTCATCTGGTCGCGGTTTTAGCAAAGGTGTCCCGGAAAGGCGGCTGCCAATTCAAGCGGTTCCCAGCTCGGGGCGAATTCCCTCGACGCCGCCGCCTCGCCCCAAGTGAGAATTCATCATTTGCGCCCGAGCATTAGAGCATTTTGCTCAAATCTGTAGCCGGTGTGTGGTGTGTTGTGTGTGAAATTTACCGGCTTCGCCGATCGATGGAAAATAGCGGAATCTTTTGGCTATGGCTGCGTTATTGCTCAGTCGTGGATAGACATTCACGAATGAGAATATTGAAAACAACTCATTCTAAGTAGCCAATTTTGCCTTCAATCTACGCGTTCACGGATTGGACTGCAGTCGGGTGGTGCTTGATGATCTACCCACGATCACCACTGACATTTGATGCAATTGAAATTTTTTTTCCTGCCGATTTTGATGATGGCCGCGATGGCTTTGAGCGGCGTTCGCGCTGCGGAAATTTCGACGAGAATCGCCGACCCGACACCGTGGTCGACGGGTGGCGGAATGCTCGAGCAGATGGTGCCGAGCGAGTTGAAGATCAAGGGTGGGCTCAACCTCGCGCTGCAGGTCGGGACGATTTACGATTCAAACTTTTTTCTCGATGAAACCAACAGTGAAAACGAGACCTCGTTTTATGCCTCGCCGTTGATCGAATACATCTCCGACCCGGAGGGCGGTGCGATGTCGTCATTCAAGGCAAGCTATGGCCCTTCATTTCGCGCCTATAGCGAGAATTCCGATCTCAACGATGTGGATCATGTGGGCGAAGTGGTTTGGACCTTGCGTGGATCAAGGACCGAACTCACGCTTTTTGGTCGTTACAACGAGCTTTCCGGCACGGATCGACTCAGCGGCGAGTTTGTGAATGGATCACTTTTCAACGGAGGTGTGCGGCTCGAGCGCCGCATCGCATCGCGCACGATCGGTTTTCTTGGTGCGTCATCAGCGATCTCGGATTATTCCCAAAGCGACTATGAAGGCTCGGAGGTCAACAGCGTGTTTCTTGGCGGACTGTGGGAAGCGACCGAGCGCACGGCGCTTGGATCCACGTTGCGTTACTCGCGAGTTTCGGGTGACGGAGTGCCCGACATCAATGCCTGGGCATGGCTTCTGGAAGCGCGCCACAGGGTCGGAAGTCGGATCAATCTCTCCGCATCGCTCGGGCCGGAATACGCTCAGGATGGCGATGTGGATCGCTTGGGTGTGACAGGATTTTTCAGAGCCACTTACAATTTCGCCGAACGCTGGTCATGGATCAACTCGATCCGCCACGCCTTGGTGCCAACCTCTTCCAGTAGCAACCAGCTGGTCGACGACCTTGTGGTGTCGACCACGCTGCAGCGGTCGCTCGAGAGGGGATCGATCGGTGGCGGCTTGGAGTATCGCTATTCGGAATTTGTCAATGTCGGCCCCGATGCCGACCAGCGCAGCGACGAGCAAAATGCCGCTTTCGTGCTCTCATGGAGTCGGCCGTTTTTCTCCGATCGTGTGACGCTCGACACGAGCGCGCGCTACGCTTTCAACTCAGGCCGCTCGGACTGGGAGCAATTCCTCTTCGCGCTGGCGTTGAAGTCAGCCTTCTAAGGTCACGACCTTTGCTCAGCGGAAATGGATTCGCATCCGGCGTTGATTGCGGCATCATCCGGCGCGTGACCCGGATCCTCATGCCCTGCCTGCTTGCCGCGCGGCCAAAAACTTTGCCCGCGGCGGTAGTTCCGGTGTGGGTCGGGTGCGTGTTGGCATGGAAACTCAGCGGTCATTTCGATCTCACACTCGCCTTACTCACGCTGGCGGGATCCTTGTGCATTCAGATCGCGACAAATTTTTTCAACGATGCGATTGATGCCCGCAAGGGTGCTGATACCGAGCGCCGACTGGGTCCGCGTCGGGTCACTGCCTCAGGCCTTTTGAAACCGCAAACGGTGATGAGTATCGCGTTTGGTTTTTTGTTTCTCGCCGTGCTTTGCGGTCATCAACTTTACCAAGTGCGCGGCTGGCCGATTTTAGCGATTGGGATTCCATCGTTGTTTCTCGCGTATGGTTACACCGGCGGACCGGTGCCGCTTGCCTATCGCGGACTTGGTGAGCTGTTTGTGATTTTGTTTTTCGGATTCGTCGCGGTGGCTGGTACGGTGTTTATCCAAACTGGAGCATGGCCGCGCGAGGCATGGCTGTTGGGATTGCAAATCGGACTACTCTCCGCCGTTTTGATTTCGATCAACAATTTCCGCGACCGAGAGGAAGACGCGAGCACCGGCAAGCGCACGCTCGCGGTGCGCTTTGGGCCAAAATTTGCCGCGGCACTCATCTGGCTTGAAATCAAGATCGCGGCGTTCGCCGGGCTTGTGTGGATCGCGTTTGAAAAACCGATGCTGATGTTTGCCAGTCTGCCAGTTTTGCTGCTCGGCGCGCGCATCATCTGGGGCGTGCTGACTTTGCCGCCTGGTCCTGCCTTCAACCGATTGCTGGCGCTTGCGGGTTTGCAACTGATCCTCTTCGCGGCCTTGTTTCATTTTGCCGCCACCCTCTGATCTCGCATCATGACACCCATCGAATCGCCGATTTACATTTCGCGCTACCAGCTCAAGGCGCGGAAGTCGCTCAATGCCGTGTCGTCGCGCAGGATTTTCGATGGTGTTTTGATTCGCATTGATGATGGCTACGGTTGCATTCATCCGTGGACGGAACTTGGTGATCCGCCCTTGGAAAAATGCCTTGCCGATCTTGCCGATGCGCGTCGCTGGCCGATTGTGCGTCGTGCCATTCGGTGTGCCGAATATGATCGAGCGGCTCGGCAGTTTGAGCATTCTCTGTTTGAAGACATGGAGATTCCGCAAAGCCATGCGACGCTGGCCTTCATGAACGCCGCCGAACTTGAAACAGCGATTGAAGCGGGATTTTCCACGATCAAACTCAAGTGCGGTCGCGACACGCAATCAGAGATAAAATTTCTCGATGAGATGAGCGCTGCATTTTCATCTCTGCGTTGGCGCTTGGATTTCAACGAATCGCTGACGCCCGATGCCGCAGCGGATTTCATCACGGGGCTTGATGAAAAAACACGTGCGGCCATCGATTTTATTGAAGACCCATGCCCTTACTCTGATGCGTCGTGGCATGCCTTGCATCAAAAGACGCGAGTGCCTTT
>JBMTCI010000137.1:0-3904 GCA_049430745.1 Luteolibacter sp.
GCCAAGCTCGTCTCAACCGCGAGTGAGGGTGCGGTGACAGACAAGTATCTGTGAAATTCCTGCATTAGCCGCTAATGAGCCAGCAAAGTTACCTTTGTGTTTCGTGCAGGTCGTCCATTGCTCTTCAGGATGTGAATGTTTCCACCGATATTGCCCTTTGCCGCAACTGCGGAAAGACGATGTCATTCTCGGAAGTCATTAACATATGCGGCGGAGATGAGATAGACCCTTCCAAACCACCCAAGGGTGTGTTTATTGAGGAAAGTCCGATCCAAGGCAGATCTTTGATTTATCGCAAGGTGCCGGCGTTCTTGCTCTTCATCATTCCATTCACTGTGTTCTGGTCCGGGTTTTCAATGTTCGGTATCTACGGAACGCAAATCAAGGAGGGAAAATTTGATCTCATGCGCAGTCTTTTCGGTCTGCCTTTTCTTTTTGGGACCATCATTCTTCTTTCGGTCATTTTCTTTGGTTTATTTGGCCGTTGGCGCATAGGTTTTTCCGGTGGGTTGGTTTCAGTTGCGCTACAGGTGGGCCCCATTGGGTGGACACGTCGGATTCTCTGTGACCGAAGTGCCAATGTGGGGATTAAGGCAGCGAAATGGCATAGGAACAATGTGCCACAGAAGGTGATCGAAGTTGATTGTCTTGGCAAAAAGCTGCGCTTCGGTTCATCACTGTCAGACGATGCCAAAGTGTTCGTAGCCGAAATGTTGCGCCGCATGATCCAAGGTGTTTGATTGGTGTGAAAACGCGTGCATCGGTGTGCAAACCATGATTTCTCGGGTTGAGTGAGTGGACGCGCGGTTCAACTGGATGGCCTTCGGGCAGTGGCGATTCTGGCGATTTGCTGGGATCACTGGCGGCCAATCGCATGGGAGCGATGGCTGCCCTTTGAGGTGTGCCTGTTTTTTTTCCTGGTGATGACAGGCTACCTGATCACCAGCTCGCTTTTACGCGAGCGCGATCGTGGTGAATCGGGCGGTGTCGCATGGCGGGGGAAAATGATGTGGACCTATCAAGTGCGTCGCGGGCTGAGAATTCTTGCTCCGTATTATGCCGCGCTTGCGCTCGCGTGGTTGGTGGGCGCGTCCGACATTCGCGCGGCATGGCCGTGGTACGCGGGTCATCTTTCTAACATCCACATGGCCTTTCTTGAGCAATGGCCTCCGGGGGTGAACCACTTCTGGTCGCTCTCGATGCAGCAGCAATTTTATCTCGTGTGGCCTTTGGTCATTTGGTGGTTGCCGCGTCGCCTGATGATTCCTGCGGTCATTGTTTTTGCTGCGATAGGCCCACTCGCCCGATACTTTAATGACCACATGCTCGCATGGTGTGCGAGGCCGCAGGTCTTGACGATTTCGTGTCTTGATTACTTTGGTGTCGGAGCGCTGATGGCGATCGCGCAGTGGCACGGCATGAGCCTGACGAGTCGGGCATTGCGCTGGATTTCGATGACGGCATTCGCGGTTTATGCGCTCATGTTCACAACTCATGAACTTGGTGGTCCGACCTTTGGTTTGAGGTTTTTGCAACAAACTTTTCTATCGATCGCGCTTTGCGGATTCATCGCGCGCGGGATTGTTGGCTTTGGCGGAAGGTTTGGAAAATTTCTCCGGCACCCGACCTTGTTGCGGATTGGTCAGCTCTCGTACGGAATTTATCTTTTCCACAATCTCGCGCCTTTGATCGCTGGCAAGCTGATGCCTTTTCTTTGGAATGGCGCTTTTGACAGCGGCGTAGCGGCGATGCTGAAAATCGCTGTCTTTGCGGGCCTCACTTGGGCGATGGCTCTTGCCTCATGGCGTTGGATCGAAATGCCACTGCAGCAATTGAGTGCTAAGATGGCGTCGCGTTCCGCGCCTTAGAGCGCGCCGAAGCGGCGGTGGCGTTGTTCGTATTCGCGCACGGCTTCGATGAGGTCGTTGCGGCGAAAGTCGGGCCAGAATTTTTTGACGATCACGATTTCCGCGTAGCTGATTTGCCAGAGCAGAAAGTTCGAGATGCGCATTTCGCCGGAGCTGCGGATGAGAAGGTCGGGATCGGGCATGCCAGCGGTGTCGAGTCGCGAGGCAAAGAGTTGCGTGTCGATATCGGAGGCCTGGATTTTTCCTGTGGCGGCATCGGCAGCGAGTGAGCGAGCAGCAGCGGCGATTTCCTCGCGCGCGCCGTAGGAGAGGGCAAGCACGAGAGTGAGCGCCGTATTGTTGGCAGTTTCGGCGATGATCGATGTGAGCAGCTTGCGGGTCTTTTCCGGCAGTCGCTCGGTCTGACCGATGGCGAGAAGCCGGATGTTTTTTTTGCGAAGGTCTTTGGCTTTTTCGGCAAGGAAACGGTCGAGGAGTTCCATCAACGCACGCACTTCGTGAGCGGGCCGATTCCAGTTTTCCGATGAGAATGCGTAGAGCGTCAGAAATTCGACGCCGAGCTCAATACAGATGTCAGTGATTTCGCGCACCGACTCCGCTCCGGCCCGGTGACCCTCGCGTCGGGGCAGACCTCTTTCTGCGGCCCAGCGACCATTGCCATCCATGATGATGGCGATGTGACGCGGCATGTCGGCGGATGCTGGCATCGCTGGCTTTCGGAGTTGTCAGTTTGCCACAAGCGTCTGTGTGCGATCGGGGCCAACGCCGACAAATGCGATGGGCGCGCCGCACAACTCGGAGAGTCGGGCGAGGTAGGCTTTGGCTTGCGGTGGCAGGCTGGCAAAGTCCTTGCACACGGTGGTGTCGCATTTCCACCCGGGCATGCTCTCGTAGATCGGTGTCGCGCGATCCCACGCCGAGCGATCAGCAGGTGGCAGTGTGTGGGTGACTCCATCGACGAGGTAGCCCGTGCAAATTTGCAAGGTGTCGTAGGCGTCGAGTCCGTCGACATTCGTGACAGCGAGTCCAGTGACACCATTCACCATGCAGGCGAAGCGCAGGAGCACGGTATCGAGCCATCCGCAACCGCGCGGTCGTCCGGTGGTGGCACCAAACTCGCGGCCGAGGTCGTGAAGGTAATTCGACAAACCTTCATCACCAGTGGGAAAGGGGCCAGAGCCAACTCGCGTCGTGTAGGCTTTGCAAACGCCGATGACTGAATCAATCGCAGTCGGCGGTAGGCCCGAGCCAGTGCAGGATCCACCGGCGGTGGTGTTCGATGATGTGACGAAGGGATAAGTCCCAAAGTCGATGTCGAGCAAGGTGCCTTGTGCGCCTTCGAAGAGAAGTTTTTTGCCCGATTTCCATGCGGCGTGCAGTGCCGGGATGGTGTTGGTCACATGCGGACTCAGGCGCGCGAAAGCGGCGTAGACTTCATCGATGACTTTTTTCGCTTCGAAGGTTTCAAGATCGTAGCGCTTGAGGATTTCATTTGCTTCGGCAACGCGATGGGTGATTTGTGCTTCGGCAAAGCTGCGGTCAAACAGGTCGGCCATGCGCAGTCCGCAGCGGTTGATCTTGTCCGCATAGGCCGGACCGATGCCGCTTTTGGTTGTGCCGATCTTGCGGTCGCCGAGAGAAGCTTCTCGTGCGGCATCGAGTTCCTTGTGAAAGGGCATGACCACATGGGCGCGATCGGAAATGAGCAGCTTTTCGGGAGTGATGGAAATTCCCTGCGACTCGATGCGTTCGATTTCGCTCACCAGTCCGATCGGATCGATCACCACGCCGTTGCTGACCACATTGATTTTCGAATTCCAAAGAATGCCCGAGGGCAGAAGATGAAGGACATACTTCGTGCCGTTGGCGATCACCGTGTGACCAGCGTTGTTGCCGCCCTGACCGCGAATCACCACATCGGCTGATTCCGTGAGGTAATCGACGATCTTGCCTTTGCCTTCGTCGCCCCACTGGAGGCCGGTGATGATGGTATTCATGAGATGGTGATGATGAAATTTTTAGAAACCGCGAATGAA
>JBMTCI010000138.1:0-3900 GCA_049430745.1 Luteolibacter sp.
CAGGAGCTTGAAAAACATCATGAGGGCCGCATCGGCAAGCGCGCGATCCTTGGTCTCTCGATGGGCGGCTTCCAAGCCTTGCAAATTGCTGCACGAGAAAAATCTCAGAGCAAGGACCTGCTCTTTGCCGATCGCTATGTGGCAATCAACAGCCCCGTCAACCTCAAGGTTGGAGCAGAACTCCTTGATGCTTACTACAAGGCCCCGCTTCAGTGGCCACAGGAGGAACGCGACGATCGAATCAACGAAACGACTTCCAAGGCACTCATGATGCTCTCGCCGAGCGCTCGTGCCAAGGCTGCGACTTTTGGCGGCAACGAGTCCAAGTACCTCATAGGACTCAACTTTCGTTTCATTCTTCGCGATGCGATTTTTAACAGCCAGTCGCGTCACAATCTTGGGAAAATCCAATCGCCGCTCACTCGTTGGAACCGCAACGTCGCCTATGATGAGATCAGTCGCTGGTCTTACAGCGACTATTTCCACAAACTCGTTGCGCCCTATTACGCAACGCAAGGCGTGAGTGCGCAGGAAATCCTGCAGGAGGCCGATCTGCGTCACAAGTCGTCGCAGCTTCGCTCAAATCGAAAAGTGCGCGTGCTGTCAAATCGCAATGATTTCTTGCTCGGCCCAGACGACGCGGCTTGGCTCAAGTCGACGTTCCGCGGCAAAAAACTCACGATGTTTTCGAATGGCGGTCATCTCGGCAACCTGAACAGTCCGCCGATGCGCGCCGCAATCCTTGAATCTCTCAAGGGCCTGCGCTGATCAGGCAAGCACCCGCGCATTTTCCCTTGCCGAGTTCCGCTCCCAGCGTTGGACTTTGCGCGATGATTCGTGCGCTGCATGCATGCCTTCTCATGGCGATCCTTTTTTGTTTCGTGCCAAATGTCGGCGCGGAAACAATCAAGATGAGTGTGGCCGATGGATTTGATTTCCCTGTCGGCAAGCCGAATGCCGACGGCTATTACAAATCACGCGGGCTTCGTTTGCGTTCACCTCAACATTTTGGCGAGGATTGGAATGGTCGTGATGGCGGTGACAGCGACCTCGGTGATCCTGTGTATGCGATCGCCGATGGCGTGGTGACCTTTGCCCACGATGTGCGCACGGGATGGGGCAAGCTGGTGCTCACGCGTCATGCTTATCGCGATAAGGAAAGTGGTCAGGTGAAATTCATCGATACCCTCAACGCCCACCTCGACACGATGTTGGTAAAGACGGGTCAAATGGTGAAACGAGGTCAGCAAATCGGCACGATCGGCACCAACTACGGAATGTACCCGGCCCACCTGCATTTCGAGATGCGTCACAACATCACCATCGGCGTCGTACGCAACAGCGTCCCCGCCGACATGGTCAACTGGGCCGATCCCAGCGACTTCATCAATCGCCATCGCAAACTCAACAGCGAATGGCGAAAGGTTTCGGTGCCGATTGGCACTTATCAGGCGTATCGCGGATTCAAAGGCCTATAGCAGTCGGGCTAATTCGCGCCGAAACTGAAGTTGATGCCGCGCTTGCCCCAGGCCTTGGTGATTTCTTCACCAACCTGCTCGCAGCTCCTTCCGTCGAGCAGCACTGCGATTGCATCTTCGCCAGTCTTACCGTCACGCAAGGCCTTGAGAAACGACTTGATGCGTTTGGCGTCGCCATTGCCGTCCATTTGCAGGAAGTAGTGAGTGATGAGAAGGCTGCAGCCGTAATTTTTCTGCGGGTCGTGCATGAAGTTTGCATAGTCCTGCATCATGAAGCCCTTGAGGTCGGCGATGTGAATGTTTTCCCCGAGTGCGCGACCACCGGAATTTTTGGTGCCGTAGGCGGTGGTGTAATCGATGATGTCCTTGTGGTTACCACGCACGCTGAACGCGCCAGAGCGATACGGCGTCACCGCGACATACTCGGCAATGCCTTCGGTGAACCAACCCATCGAGCCCGTGGCATAATAAGGATGCGGAGTGAGCTGATGGGTCAACTCGTGCGGTAGGGTCTTGCTGCTTTTGTCGCGATCCAGCATGTAGCCGCTGCCCACCTTGCGCACGCCGAGGCTGTCGAGCGGAACCAGCACCAGCGCGCGACCGCTGATGAAAACGCCCGCCGATCCCTCCATGCCTCCAGCCGCGATGTAATCATCGTATTGTTCAAACAAATGGATTTCGAGTTTTCCGTCGGTCTTGTCGCCTCCGTCCAACGCAAGCGGCAGACTGCGACAAAATAGATAGGTCGCTTCAAACATCAGCGCGAAGCCGCGAACCACCGAATTCGACAGGCGCACATCGCTGCGGTAACGATAGTTCGCACTCTCATAGACAAACTTTTTCTGATCGGCGTCTTCGCTGATGATCGAAATTTCGGGGTCCTCGCCGAACTTGATGCGTTCGGGCCACTCCGAATCGAAGTTGAGGGCTTGCGTCGAGCTGGCGTCGCCGGATGACGAAGGTTTGAAATCCCGCGCGTAATCTGCGTCTTGCTGGGAAAGTTTGGCGAGTGGGTAGGGGACTTTGCGGCCATCCTTGAGCTCGAGCAGGACTTGATCGGCCTCAAGCCCTATCATTCGGGCCTCAATTTTTCGGCCTTGTTCGTCGGTCCATACGCGGACCTCGGCGTTGGCATGGCAAAGGCTTGCGAGTAGCAAGAATGTCAAAAGGCGCGCAGGCATGAGCCAATTAGCGCAGTCCCGTGATCGGCGGCAATCCGATTTTTGCGAGGCCTCAGATGCATCTTGCTCGGGAAAATATTGGAAAACGTTCAAAGCATGGCATCATCAGGCAGTGAACACGGATGCAGTCAATCCACCGGGTGAAGATACCGAGCGTGCAGGTGACAGGCCGCACAACTTTCGCCGCGACCTCGTCGTGCTGATGAAGGTGCGGCTGAACATCTTTGTGCTGATCACGACATTCTTCGGATTCGTTCTCGCCTCGCGAGGGATGTCATTTGATTGGATGAAGCTTTTGCACACGCTGCTCGGCACCGCAGCCGCGGCGTTTGGCTCGGCTGCTTTCAACCAACTCATGGAGGTCGATCTCGACGCGCGCATGAAGCGCACCGCTGATCGACCTTTGCCAGCGCGGCGCATGGATCCCCTGGCAGCTTTTGGTGTCGGGTGGATTCTATCGGCCATCGGCATCATCCACCTCGCGGTGAAGGTCGGCCACCTTGCCGCTTATTTCACGGCCGCCACCATTGCGATTTATGTCTTTGTGTACACGCCACTCAAACGCGTCCATTCGTCAAACACGCTGGTGGGCGCCATTCCCGGAGCGATTCCACCATTGATCGGCTGGGTCGGTGCTGGCCGCGGCCTGGGTTGGGAGGCATGGTTTTTATTTGGCATCCTTTTTCTTTGGCAGTTGCCGCATTTCATTGCGATCAACTGGTTGCACCGCGCCGAGTATGAAGCAGCTGGATACAGGATGTGGTCGAACGGCGATGTGAGCGGGAAAAAAAGCGGACTTCTTTCCGCGATGTTTGCCATCGCTCTCGCCGCATTTTCAATCATCCCCGCGATGGTTGGATTCGCGAATGTCCTGTGGTCCATCGGCGGTCCGCTGCTCGCATTGCTGATGGCTGGACTTGCGTTTGGCTTTGCGCGTGATGGCGAGCGAGCCTCCGCGCGGCGCTTGTTTTTCTCTACGCTGATCTATTTGCCGCTGGCACTGACATTGCTGGTCATCGCATGGAAAACCCGTGCCTAATGCGTGCATGAGCAATTTGATTGAATCGACTCGACGACTGGTGGCGGATCTCGCAGGCCTTCGATTTGGCGATCCGGTTGCCTGCGTGTACAACCCGCTGGAGTACGCATGGAAGGCTCACGAGGCTTATCTTTCGCGCTATGGATCTGGCAAAAAACGCGTGCTGTTTCTCGGCATGAATCCCGGACCCTTCGGCATGGCT
>JBMTCI010000139.1:0-3889 GCA_049430745.1 Luteolibacter sp.
AAGGGGAGCGGACGCCCCCGTCCGTTCATCACCCCTACCGCAAGCAAGCATGGAACCCGTCGACGATTTCACGAAAATCGAATCGCTCTTCGTACGCCATCGCAATGCCCTCATCCTGCGCGGTCAGTTCACACCGATCTATACGGATTACTACCTGCACCTGATGCAGCACCGCATCCGTCACGCGGCCGAGCTCGATCATATGCTTAAGGACGCGCTCACGATGCTCACGCTGCATTTGGTCGCAAGACCTTGGGCTGAAACCATCGCGTGGACCGTGAACCTTCGCGCACCACGGCTCAACTTGTTCGTCACTGGCGGATCCACACAGGAATCGATCACCGGACGCATCTTCACTGAAGATGTGCGCGAGCCCGATCGTAATTTCTTCTATTCGCAAACGACCACGCCCAATAGCAACGAGCCACGAACCTCAACACTCGAAGTCGATGGCAAGGACCCGGTCGCATGGGTCTCGCAATTTTACGATCAGTCGGAACAACGCCCCGCCCGCGCGTTTCGCCTCGATGATGAAAACTTCGCGCTCGTCGCCGCCCAACCGGATTGTGACATGGAATGGTTCGAGGCGCTCGATGCCGACGCTGTCCAAATCATCGACACCACCGAGGAAATCAAAATCCTCGAAACCCGCCGCTTCCGCTTCCATTGCGGCTGCACGGTGGAAAAAATCATCCCCGTGCTTGGCGGATGGCGTGACCGCCTCGACGAACTTTTTGCCGACTCCAACCAGATCCGCATCGAATGCCCGCGCTGCGCCGCCAAATACACCATCACGCGCGACATGATCCAATGATCGCCGCCATGCAACGCTTTCATCACACGGAGTTTGCCGACCTCCCACATTTACTCTCGCTCAAAGGCACTCAAAAAATTTCCGTCTGCATACCCACACTGAACGAGGCGGAAAACATCGGATCAATCGTATCGTCGATCCATGATGTGTTAATGCAAAAAATCACGTTCATCGACGAACTGATCGTCATGGACTCGGGCTCGACCGACCTCACCCGCGAGATTGCCGCCTCCGCCGGTGCCAATGTGATGCTCTCATCGGAAATTTCACCCAAACTGCCAACGCATCCAGGCAAAGGCGAAAACCTCTGGAAATCGCTCATGGTTTCAAGCGGCGACATCGTCTGTTACCTCGATGGCGATGTCTCAAATTTCCACACCGGATTCGTCACGGGTCTCGTCGGACCACTCTTGCAGGACGCGTCGATCGATTATGTGAAGGGCTTCTATCAACGACCACTGCTCAACGGCGATCATCACGAAAGCTCCGGCGGCGGCCGCGTTTCGGAAATCCTCGTGCGTCCGCTCATCTCGATGTTTTACCCGGAGCTCGCCGACATCATCCAACCACTCGCCGGGGAATATGCTGCCCGGCGCAGCACCTTCGAGTCCCTATCCTTTCCCACCGGCTACGGCGTGGAAATTGCACACCTGATCGATCTCATGAACGATGGGAAATTGTCGCGCATCGCTCAAACGAATCTCGAAACCCGCATCCACCGGAACCGTTCCGACTCAGAACTCAGCGATACCGCCTTCGCCATCCTTAAGGTAATCACCCGCCGACTTCAACGCGATGGCCACATCTCGGCCGACATTTCACTCACCGATCTTCATCAGCAGTGGAACATCACCAACGACTCGATCGCCCTCACCTCGAAGTTCATCCCCGAGCCCGAACTCCCAGCAATCAATCAAAACCGGTAGGGCGATGCGGCCCGCAGCGCCGACTCCTCCCCGCAGGGGTAAATTCTTCGGCGGACCGAGGCCGGTCCGCCCTACCACCATTTTCCCGCTCCCGCTTGCCAAGCCGCCGGCATGCTCTAGACTCCGCCCCGTGCCCTTGCCAGACAACCTCGAGCCCGCTGTCCGCGATCCGCGCAAGCTTCGGCTCACCGCTTGGATTCTCGTCGCGATCATGATCGTTGGCGGCGGACTCATCTTTACCGCCTACCACCGCTGGTCGCTCGAGAAAGCGTCCGACACCCGCCCAGCCGTCATTCATCGCATCAAACAGGAACGCGATCTTCGGATCATTCGTCAGGACGGTAAAACCCACGACCTTTTCGAACTTCGTGGCAAGGTCTGGGCCATCAACACGGTGAGCCCCAGCAATCCCGAGCTATCCCAACGCAGCCTTGCAGTGATGAAACGCCTCGCTCAAAAATTTTCCGCTCCAGCGGACTTTCATCTCGTCACGCTCGTCCTCGATCCGATCTCTGCCGAGCAGGCGACATCCACACTCGCGAATTATGCCAATGAAAACGATATGCAAGTTCCTCAGTGGTGGGTCGGCACGAACGAAACCAAAACCCTTCACCGTTTTGTTAAAAGCGAACTCAAAGCCTCAGTCTTTCCGCACCTTGAAAACGACAAGTGGATCCACGATGCATCCATCGTGCTCATCGATCGAGGCGGCCATCTGCGCCGCGCCGTGATTCCGCGCAAAAGCGGCGGCACACCCAGTGTCTTACCATTTGATTTCGACCAAGCCGCCTCATGGGATGCGCAAGGTCTGAAGTCAGGCACTTCGCGCAGCAATGAAGAAGAACTCGAAACGATTTTGGAAAAAACCGTTCAAACCCTGCTCGACGAAACAGCCGGACCCTCATGAAACGCCAAACCACGATCACGCTTTTTTACACAGCCGTTGCAATCGTCTCGATCAGTATCCTTGCGCTGGCTTTTTTCCTGCGCTCAAAACTTCCCAAGCCCGACATCCACACGATCGTCAACACGGGAAAAGAAAGCGCACCCACATGGTTCCCGATCGACAAGGACCTTGAAGCGATCAAACAAACAGGCAACGCGGTCAGGCTCTCCAACTTGAAAGGCAAGGTGTGGATCGCCGCGGAATTTTTTGCGGTTTGCCCACATTGCGCGGTTCGCAACGGCGAGGAGCTTCGCAAAATTTACGACGAGTTTGGATCGCATCCCGATTTCCACATCGCCTGCATTTCGGTCGACCCCGAGCATGACACGCAGGAAAAACTCGCCGATTACGCCAGTGCACTCGGCGCCGATGCTAAGAACTGGTGGTTCCTGAATGCAGGCGATGCAAAAAGCACTCACGCCTACCTCGAACAAACGCTGAAATTTTTCGGCATTCGCGAGCGCAGCGATCCGGCCGACATCGAGGCCAACGGCCGCTACGCACACGACCTCGGATTTCTGCTCGTCGACCGCGACATGAATGTCATCGGCAAGTGGCCGCTCGCCGATGCCCGATCCGATGAAGCCCGCCAGCGCGATCCAGAGCTCTACGACCGCATCAAAAACGACCTCTTCAACCGCATCCGCGCCGAGCTGAACAAAACACCTAACAATCCATGAACGACGAACGCACCCAATGGCTCCAACGCCAACCGCAAACCGAGCTCGCCAAGAAACTCGGCATCGCAGCGTGGATCTTTTCCGCCGTGGTCATGATCCTTGTCGTCGGCATGCGCGAACTCCGCTTGCCCATGCCTTTCGGCATTTCGACCTCGCTTCTGCCTCCCTTTCACGCACTGCTCAATTCAATCGTTGCCGCCCTGCTGATCGGATCACTGGTTGCGATCAAGCTCGGAAAAGTAACACTGCACCGCGCACTCATGCTTCGCGCGATGATTCTATCGGTGATCTTCCTGCTTTCCTATGTGGTCTACCACATCACCACCGACCCCACTCGCTTCGGCGGCACGGGGCCAATCCGCACGGTGTACTTCATTCTCCTGATCACCCACATCGTCGCGGCCGCAGTGAGCCTGCCCTTCATCCTCTTCACCTTCATCGCTGCCTGGACCAATCAGTTCGACAAGCACCGCAAGCTTGCCCGCTGGGTGTTTCCATTGTGGCTCTATGTCGCCGTCACCGG